>NZ_JBFULZ010000014.1:0-35435 GCF_054049635.1 Cellulomonas sp. P5_C6
GTCGCGCTCATCGACGCAGACCTCCGCCGCCCGTCCGTGGCCAAGTACATGGGTCTCGAGGGCAACGTCGGGCTGACCACCGTGCTCATCGGTCGAGCCAACGTCGAAGATGTGATCCAGCCGTGGGGCAATGGCTACCTGCACGTCCTGCCCGCCGGGCAGGTGCCGCCGAACCCCTCGGAGCTTCTCGGGTCGCTCGCTATGGCTCACCTGCTGGACAAGCTGACGTCGCAGTACGACGTCGTCATCGTTGACACAGCCCCGCTGTTGCCTGTCACGGACGCTGCGATCCTGTCGAAGCTCACGGGGGGCGCTCTGCTCGTCGTGGGCGCAGACAAGCTCCATCGCAACCAGCTGGCAGAGTCGGTGGGCGCGCTAGAGACGGTCGGCGCCCGCATCCTCGGCATCGTGGTGAACAGGCAGAAGCGCAAGCAGAGCGACCAGTACGCCTACTACGACTACACGCCGACGCCGGCGACCGCGGCCGACTCGGGCCGCACGCGGGGCCGGAAGCGCAAGGCTCCGGCCACGGGACGCGTCCCGCAGGTCACCGAGCCGACGGGTTCCACGGCGGTCTCGGGCCCGACGACGCTCTGGCCCGGCGACTCGCTGAGCGACACCCAGCTTCGCGACTTCCAGCGGCAGCAGGCGCAGAACCCGCCGGCCCAGCACCAGCGGCCCAGCCACTGACACCCGCGCTGCGTGGCTTCACGACGGCCTCGGACCGCGTCGGTCCGAGGCCGTCGGCGTGCCTGGCCCAAGCGGCGCAGGCTTCTCGCGCGTGACAGGATCGCCGGCCCAAGACCTCTGTCAATATCGGGCGTCATCTGCAGCCGCGAGCTGTCGGGTACAGGGCGCGGTTGACGTCCAGCGGCGCAATGCCTCCGGGGCCACCCACGGCGACTAGGTGTACTCGGCCGTCACGTTGGTGACAGGCGGCTGATCGGCGGGAGTCCTCCGAGGGCGCTGTGACGGCGTCGAGTGTTGTAGTGCTCGAGCCAGGGGGCAAGAGCGTTCGAGCGTTCGGTGTTGGACGTGAAGACCTGCCGGTAGGCCCATTCGGTCTGCAGGGTGCGGTTCAGGCGCTCCACTTTGYCGTTCTGCCACGGGCAGTGCGGCTTGATGAAGATCTGCTTGGCGCCCAGGTCGGCGGCGACGGCGCGCAACGAGTAGCGGTAGGCCCAGGCGTTGTCGGTCATGATGCGCTCGATCCGAGTGATGCCGTGGTCGGCGAAGTAGGTCGCGGCTCGGGCGAGGAACTCGGCGCAGGTGGGACCTTGCTCGTCGGGTAGCACCTCGGAGTAGGCCAGGCGGGTGTGGTCGTCGACCAGCGAGTGGACGTAGTCAAAGCCGATCGGGGTCTTGTCGACGCGTGCTTGGTGGTTGGCGCGGGTGCCCCCGGAGATCCGCCACCCGCCACCGTCCGGGATGCGGCCGAGCTTCTTGACGTCCATGTGGACCAGCTCGCCGGGGCGGTCGCGTTCGTAGCGCACCGCGGTGGTCTTGCTGGCCCGGATCACCTGCCCGGTCAACGGGTCCAGGTCGTGCAGCAGCGGCATCCCGCGCCGGCGCAGCACGCGAGTGACCGTGCGCGCCGGGACTCCGAGCTCGGCGCCCAGAACATCGGGACCGGACCGGTCACGCGCTCGTGCCGTGCAGATCGCGTCCTCGAGTGCCGCTGAGGTTCGGTTCGGGCTCGACCGCGGCCGTGAGGACCGGTCCAGCAGCCCGGCCGCACCTTCGATGCGCCACCGGCGCACCCAGCGATAACCGGTCTGCCGGGCGATCCCCAGYTCGTGTGCGACATGGGCGACCGGGCGCCCTTGGTGCACRACGCGRTCGATCAGCAGYTGGCGGCCGTTCAGGTTGAGCTTGGCGTTAGCGTGAGGCACGAGAACCTCCGGGTGGATGTTGGGCCTTCGACAAGCCACAGCCCAACCGGAGGTTCTCCTCTCGTCAACGGCCACCGACGTCACCAACGTCCTGGCCGAGTACAACTAGGCCGCGGTGGTTCAATCCCCGTCCCTGTTGGCAGCACTTGCAAGCCGGCCCCAGCCTGCAGGCTCACCGTTCGCCTCGCGTCCGGAGAACATCCGACGCGGCGCTCCACCACCTGAAACGCACGAGAGCCCCGCACCAACCGGTGCGGGGCTCTCGCTGAGGTTGCTAGGCCATTCAGGCCGCGGCGCCAGCCTGACGACGGCGGGCGATGACGACGCCACCTGCACCGACCAGGACCAGCGCGCCGGCGCCCAGGGCGATCGGAAGAGCGTTGGAGCCGGTGGAGCTCAGCGTGTCGCTGGTCCCGGCGACCGTTACGGTCTGCGTGCTGAGCACTGCACCCGACGCGGTGTCGGTCACGACCAGCGTGTACGTGCCAGCCTGGCTCAGCGTGACCGAGAAGGTGGCGGTGCCCGACGCGTTGGTCGTCGCGGTGAGCGTCTTGGTGCCGGACCCACCGGCGATGGTGAGTGTCACCGAGGTGTTCGGAGGCCCGACGACGGTGACGCTGAACGGAACGCCAGCGGCGGGCGTGGTGTCAGACACGGTGCCCTTGTTCGAGTAGTCGCCGGAGCCGTACGCCATGGCGGCGGACGGAACGAGGGCGAGTGCAACGGCAGCGAAGGCGACCAGAGCGGTGCGACGGATCTTCATGGGTGTCCCCCCGGACAGTGGTCGTGTGACAGGAGTTACGCGATGTACTAGGGGCAACCGTACCTGCTACTTGGTACAGGAGGAAGCGACGACTGCGTCACCCTTTTGGCGGGCGGTCGGCGTGGAGCGAATGTGCAGGTCACCGGTCTGCTCCTTTCCGGTAACGATGTCCATGTCGAGAGATCCGCTCTCACCCGGTTTGAATGTAAATGTCCTGCCTCCTACCCCCAGTCCGTCGTGGATCTGGGCAAGGAGGCCCTGGGGATCAGGTTTCACCCGCACGGACTCGATTCCTCCACCCTCGGGGGCATATACGAGGACATTCGTCCGGAGATCGCCGAGCGGGACGATGTTGTCGAGGCCGACCAGGTAGGCCGGCAGCTCGGCCGCGTCGGGCGGAGCGTTGTACGTGAGCGTGACCACGGCGTGCACGATCTGCGAGCCGTCCGGACGGCACTCCGTGGCCTGCGCATCGATCGACAGGTCGAGGTAGTAGCCGAGCTTCGCCTGCGTGCCGTCGTTGAGGTAGACCCCGAGGACAGCCGAGTCGCGATCCTTCCCTCGCAGGTCGCCGCTCAGCACCGTGCCCGTGAGCAGAGCCTGCTCGTCCTCGTCGGCGGACCACACCATCAGGCGACCCTGGCGCGCAGCTTCGGCCAGGGCATCCATGACGGCGGGTGCGTCGCCCTGGCCGCTCACGACCGCGTTGAACACGGACTTCGACGTGTCGGAGAAGAACGCGTCCTGCTTCTGGGGGTTTTCGATGTCGAGGTACACGCCGTTGAGCAGCGTCTGCACGGCGTCGTCGCCCGAGAGCGTCGTGCCGTCGGAGAGCGTCACCGGACCAGTCGCGTCGAGGACGAGCGCCAGAGCGACCGGGTCCACGGACAGCACGCCGTCGATGGTGCCGCCCACCTGCTTCTCCCAGATGCCCTTGGCCATCGCGGCGGTGCGCGGGAAGTCCGGCGTGAAGGTCACGTCGCGCATGTCGGTGCCGAGCTGCGGGCCGAACAGCGCGTCCTCGGCGTCCGTCAGCGGCAGCACAGGGTCGGTGAGCCCGCTCAGGGAGCCGCCCGACCGCTCCTGCACCACGGTCACCGCGCCGTCGTCGGCGTGCAGCTGCAGCACCGAGCCCGGGATGCCGCCCGTCGCGCGCTGCTCCGCGTTGTTCTGCACCAGCACCAGGTAGTCGCGCGGGCCGTCGGCGCCCATCATCGCGGGCACCAGCTGGGCGGCGCGGGCGGCGGTCGCGGTGGTCACGGCGACGTCGTTGACCTGGTCGCGCAGGGTCTCCACGGGCTCGGCGACGGCGCGGAGCAGGGAGGACGTGTCGATGTCCGCAAGCTCGCCGGCGGTGACCTGCACGGACTCGTTGGCGGCCACGATGACGGGCGCGGCCTCTTGCAGCGGGGCGAGGTCGACGCGGCCGTCGACGGGGGCCAGGGCGGCGGGGTCGACCAGCGTGGTGGCCTGCATGAGCGACGGGAGGGCGTGCTGGGCCAGGTCGTCGACCGCGGCAGCCACCGTGTGCACGGCGCTCACGTTGGGGCCGACCCACGGCAGGATGCCCGCCAGGGTCCAGACGGGACCGCTGGTGGCGCGTGCAGCCGTCGAGGCGTTCGCCTGGAGGGAGACCAGGGTCGTGGCGGCGGCGTCGGAGTCGCCGGCCTTGACCTGAGCCTGGAGGTCCTTCACGTCGCCCTTGGCGGACTCGAGGGCGCCGGCGGCACGGAAGGCTCCGGTGGCCAGCCAGATGCCCAGGCCGACGACCACGACGAGCGCGACGGCGCAGCCGATCAGCACGCGCTTCACCACGCGGCGACGGCGGGCGCGCTTGTAGCTGGTCCGCCGACGGCGCACCGTCTCGGGGTGCTGCGGCGCGTCCGGGACCGGCTGGCCGTTCCAGTCGGATCCCCAACCCGGGTGCGTCACGACGTCTCTCTCCAGCCGGTTTCACGCCGCCCGGGACAGGCGACCGCGGTCGGAATCGTACCGGCGGGGCCTGGGTGCCCCCGCCCGGAGGGGGTGAGATGTGTGCGCCGATCGGGTCATCCGATGCCGGTTTCTGCAGCCCGGGGCCCCAAGATGGTGCCCGTGAACCCCACCGACCCGGCCGAGCCCCTGCGCGTCCTCGTCGTCTGCACCGGCAACATCTGCCGGTCGCCGGCAGCCGAGCGGCTGCTCGCTGCTGGGCTCGGCGCGGCCTACCGCGGCCGTGAGGGCGGCGGCCTGACGCCCGCGATCGAGGTCTCCTCGGCGGGCACGGGCGCGATGACCGGCTGGCCGATGACGGAGGAGATGGCCGCACTGGTCGCCGCCCAGGGGGTCGACGCCCGGGGCTTCGTGGCGCGTCAGCTGGCGCCCGGCATGGTGCAGCAGGCCGACCTGGTGCTGGCGCTGACCCGGCGACACCGCTCGGCCATCGTCGAGCTGGTGCCTGCCGCCGTGCGGCGCACGTTCACGCTGCGTGAGCTGGCTCGGCTCGTCGGCGACATCGACCCCGCCACGCTGCCCGGCGCCAACGCGACGACCGCGGACCGCCTGCGCGCGCTGGTGCCGATCGCCGCGACGCGGCGCGGGCTCACGGCGCACAAGCCCGTGGACGACGACGTGGTCGACCCGTACCGCGGGGGCGACGCGCTCTACCAGAAGTCGTTCGGCCAGCTGCTGCCGGCCGTCGAGGCGATCGTGACGGCCGTCCGTCGCTGACCGCACGCAACGACAGAGGCCGGGCCCCGTGACGGGACCCGGCCTCTCGTGTGTCTGCGGACGCTAGATGCCGAACGCCGACTTGATGGGGCCGATGAGGAAGTACAGGACGAACATCACCGAGGCGATCCACATGAACGTGTGGATCTCGCGGACCTTGCCCAGCGCCAGCTTGATGATGACGAACATGATGATGCCCGCGCCGATGCCGGCCGTGATCGAGTAGGTGAACGGCATCAGGATGATGGTGAGGAACGCCGGGATGGCGATCTCCCAGTTCTTCCAGTCGATGCCGGTGATCTGCGTGACCATGAGGAAGCCGACGACGACCAGCGCCGGGGTGGCCGCTTCGAACGGGACCATGGAGACCAGCGGCGACAGGAACGTGGCCAGCAGGAACGCGATGCCGGTGACCACGGACGCCAGGCCGGTGCGCGCGCCGTCGCCGACGCCCGCCGCGGACTCGATGTAGCTGGTGTTGGACGAGACGCCGCCCGCACCACCGGCCGCCGCGGCGATCGAGTCGACCACCAGGATCTGCGTGGTCTTCGGCGGGTTGCCCTCCTTGTCCAGCAGGCCGGCCTCGCTGCCGACGGCGACCATGGTCCCCATCGAGTCGAAGAAGTCGGCGAGCAGGAGCGAGAAGACGAGCAGGATGACGGCGACCAGGCCGATGGCCTCGATCGACCCGAACAGCGAGAACTGACCGACCAGCGAGAAGTCCGGGGTGGCGAAGATGCCGCCCGAGGGCCAGTGCGGGACGTCGAGCTGCCAGCCGGCCGGGTTGACCACGGCGCCGGTCTCGTCCGTCTTGCTGCCGATGTCGCCGACCAGCTCGACGATGAACGCCAGCACCGTCGCCGTGACGATCGCGATGAGGATGGCGCCGCGGACCTTGCGGACCATGAGGACGATCGCGGTCGTCAGGCCGACGACGAAGACCAGCAGGGGCCAGCTGCCCAGCGAACCGCCGATGCCCAGCTCGACCGGGGTGGCCATGCTGGCGGGGATGCGCACGAAGCCGGCGTCGACCAGGCCGATGAAGGCGATGAACAGGCCGATGCCGACGCTGATGGCGGTCTTGAGCTCGCGCGGGACCGCACGGAAGACGGCGACCCGGAAGCCGGTGAGCACCAGGACCAGGATGATCAGGCCCTCGAGGACGACCAGGCCCATCGCGTTCTGCCAGGACATGTTCGGCAGCGCCGCGATCGAGTAGGCGACGACGGCGTTGAGGCCCAGGCCGGCGGCGAGCGCGAGCGGGAAGTTGGCGACGACGCCCATGAGGATCGTCATCACGCCGGCGACCAGCGCGGTCGTCGCGGCGACGGCCGCGAGGTTGGGGACGTCACCGCCGCCGAGGAACGGGCCGTTGCCGGCGTTGGAGCGGACGGTGCCGATGATCAGGGGGTTGAGCACGATGATGTAGCTCATCGTGAAGAAGGTCACCAGACCACCGCGGATCTCGGTGCCGATGGTCGATCCGCGCTCGGTGATCTTGAAGTAGCGGTCGACGACGTTCGTCGGGGGCGCAGGACGTGTCTTCTGCGCAGTGGGGGTCGAAGCCATGCGCGAAAGTGTGGCAGACCTGTGAAGGCTCGACAGCGCCTACGAGGGGTCGTCGTCACCAACGTCACACGTCCCCGGTGCCGGACCGTCCGCATCGCCCCGGTTAGGCTCGCCGGGTGCCGTCGCTGATCGACAAGCTCTTCCACCCGACCCGGACCCCGCCGCCCCCGGTGGACGTCGACCTGGGCCGCGTCATGCTCGTCGGCACCGGCGTCTGGGTGGTCGCGTTCGTGGTCACCGCGGTGCTGGCCGCGACCGGCGAGGCGTCGTGGCTGCCGGCCTGGGTGTGCGCGACGGGCGCCGTCCTCGGGGTGCTCGGGTACGGCTGGGCCCGACGGAACACCGCACGGCAGAAGGCCGCCCGGGCCTGACGTCAGCCCAGGAACACCTGCGCGCAGAGCAGCCCGCGAGGGCCGGTCGCGCAGGCGACGCCGATCTGCGTGTACGCCTCGCCGAGCATGTTCTCGCGGTGGCCGTCGGACCCCATCCAGCCCGCGACGACCGCCAGCGCCGTCGGGTAGCCGAGCGCGAGGTTCTCCGCCACGCGGTGCGCCCCGCAGGCGTCGAGGACAGGCTGCAGCGGGTCGTGCTCGAACCGGTCCTCCCGTGCGAGCGTCGCCGTGCGTGCCTCCGCCTGCTCCGTCGCGCACGCCGAGACCGTCAGCGCGGGGAGCCCGGCGGTCACCCGCTCCGCGTTCGTGCGCGTCACGATCTCGTCGACCAGGGTCGGGGTCGGTTCCGGCGTGCCGGCGGCCGGTGTCGCGACCGGTGCTCGCGTGGCCGACCTGCCGGCCGGGTCGTCGGCCCGCAGCGCGGTCGCTCCCACGTCCGCCGCGGGCCGGGGGCTCGGCTGCGGGCTCATCGTGATGGGCACCGCGATCAGCGCGAGGGTGCAGGCGAGCACCAGCACGAGCCTGCGGGGCCACCGTCGTCGCGGCTCACGACGAACTTGCTGGTCCGGGCGACCCCGTGGCACCGGCGGCACGGGGGTGAAGGGTTGCACGCGGGGGACGTTATCTGGTTCCGGGCGTACCGGGCACGTGCTTGCCCCCGGCGACGTCCAGCGCGATCTCGTCGGCGCGATCGGGCGCGGTGAGCAGGGCCTCGACCGCGTACCGGAGCTCCCAGCGCCCGGCCGCCTGCGCCAGGCCGGCGGCGAGCCCGACCAGGTGGACGGCGTGCACCACCGAGTCCTCCACCCACCACTCGACGGGGGTGCCGTCCACCAGCAGGTCGTCGTGCTGGACCCACGTGCTCGGGGCGTCGGGCAGCAGCGCGCGCACGCCGTCGGGGACGTCGTCGACCTCGCCGCCCTCCCCGACCAGCCCCTCGGCCAGGTCCCCGGCGAACGGGAGGTCGAGCAGCCGGGCCGTCGCCTCGGTGCCGGGCACCAGGGAGGCCACGTCGGTGCGCTGGTGCCACATCGGCTGGTCCGCCACGGCGGCGTCCTCGGCGTGCACGACCGCGACCCGGCCCGGGCCGACGAGGGCCGGCACCCGCTCCGGGGGCTCGTCGGGGGCCATCGACCGCCACACCGCCGTCGCGAGCGCCGGGTCCACCGCGACCCCGACCGGGCCCCAGGCGTCGAGCAGCTGCGTCCAGCCCGCCCCGTCGAGATCCTCCAGGGTGCCGACGCCGCCGAGGGCGCGCTGCACGGTGACGTCGAGGCCCGCGACGGCCGCCGGCGCAGCGGGGAGCAGCGCACCCAGCTCGTCGCCGACCGCGAACGGTCGCCCGAGCCCCAGCTCCGCCCGCTCGCGCAGCCACCACGACGTGTACGACGCGGCGTGCGCCCCGGACTCGCCGCGGACGGGGTCGACGAGCGCCCGGCGCAGGGTCGGCTCGCCGGCGATCCGGGCCAGGACCTGCGGCCAGGCGTCGGGGTCGACCGCGTCGAGGTCCGCGACGGCGACGGCCTCCCCCACGTACGCGCCGGCGCCCAGGCGGTCCGAGAGGTGCGCCAGGTAGTCGTCCCAGCCATCGAGCGACTGTGCCGCGAGGGTCGCGCAGTCGGTCGCGCCGTCCCGCAGCGAGGCCGGGTCGGCCAGGACGTCGGGGACGTGCACCAGCACGAGGTCGGCGCGCACCCCGACGACGGTGAGCACGTCGCGGCCCCAGCGGTCGACCGTCTCCGCCGACACGGTCGACAGCACTCGGTCGTCGAGCAGGGTCGCCGCCACGGAGCCGGGCAGGACGAGGCTGTCGGCGGGCGTGCGCTCCCCGTCGGCGGCCGGCAGAGGCAGCAGCCCGAGCCAGGGCTGCGCCTCCTGCGGCACGCCTGCACCGCCCGCGGCATCCACCAGCGCGAGCACCGCGTCGACGACGTCGTCGGCCTCGGTGTCGTCGTCGGCCAGCTCCAGGACGGCCTGCCGCACCGAGTCCTGCAGCAGGAGACCGACGGCGTCGGGGGCCTGCGCGCCCAGCCGCTCGAGCACCGGGTGCACCGCCTCCGGATCGACGACGCGCAGCCCCCAGCGGCCCAGGGTCTCGAGCGTGCGGGTACCCAGCCGGGCCGCGAGGGCGGCGTCGAGGACGACCGTGCCGCGCGCCCCGCGGACCACCCGGCCGTCGGCCAGCGGCACGGGGACGGCACCGAGGGCCTCGCGCGACTGCGGGTCGTCCGCCAGCAGCTCGAGGGCGTCGTACAGCTCGGTCCAGCCGCCGTCGCTGACGGCCGGGAGCTCCTCGACGACGTCGGCCAGCGACCGGATCTCCACACCGAGCGCGCGTGCCTGCGAGTCGCGGCCGTTGGGCAGCGCGACCAGCGCCGTCACCCTCCTGCCGAGCGCGGCCAGGGCGGCTGCGTCGTGCACCGAGGAGCGGGCGAGGGCCACCGCCTGCGTCGGGACCACCAGCGGGTCGGCGTCGTCGGGAGCGGCCTTGCGCAGCAGCGGGGTGCGGGTCAGGCGTTCGATGATGCGGTCGCGGAGCGCGGCGTCGAGGGCGCCGGCGGCCAGGCCGGTGGGGACCAGGGCGAGGGCGTCGTGGCCGGCCGACGCGCGGCCGTGGGCCAGGCGCGCGTAGACGTCGGCGGCGTGGTCGAGGACGGCGTCGGTCAGCGCACCGGGTGCCACGTGGCGGCGGGAGGGGTCGAGCGGGAAGGTCGCGACGAGCAGGGCGGGGACGCTGCACGGCTCGTCGGTCGGGGTCGGGGCGTGGACCACGCGGTCGGCCTGCGACAGCTGCGCGCCGCCGCGCGGCAGGGCCCAGGTGACCCGCCACACCCGCGCCGCGCGCTCCTCGACCGGACGGTCGGCCATCAGCGCCAGGGGGAGCTCGCCCTCGCCCGTCGCGACCGTCCAGCGGTCGGCGACGTCCGCCAGCCGCCGGACCCCGGACTCGTCCTCCACCAGGATCTCGACCAGGCCGGGCAGCGCGAGCAGGAGCGGGTCCGCGACGTCCCGCAGCAGCGAACGGATCTCGTCGGCGGCCACCTCGTCGCGGAGCGCCAGGACGACCGCGGTGTCGTAGCCGGTGGGCGGGCTGCCCTCCGCCGGCAGCGGCAKGCGCAGGGCCGGCAGGGAGCCGTCGCGGYGGCGGACCTCGTCGGCGAGCGCGGGGTTGTCGTGCGCCGCCTCGGCCAGCAGCTCGGCGGCGTCGGCGGCGCTGAACCGGACCCCGCCCGTGGTGGACAGCACCGAGACCTCGTCGGCCACCGACCGGACCGCGGCGAAGCCGACCCCGAAGCGCCCGACCGCCCGTCTCGACGGTCCCTCGTCACGCTTGGCCGACGCCCGCAGGGAGGCCAGGGAGGCGACCCCCTCGGCGTCGAGCGGGGCGCCCGTGTTCGCGGCGACCAGCACCGACCCGTCCGCGTCCGTGCGCGCCAGGCGTAGGAGCAGCCGTCCGGGCACGCCCGCGCGCGTCGCGGCGTCGGCTGCGTTCTGCGCGAGCTCGACGATCACGCGGTCGCGGTAGTAGCCGCGGGCGTGGTCCTCCTCCGTGTTCGCGTCCTCGCGCAGTCGCGCCGGGGACGCCCGCCACGCCCCCAGGACGGCCGCGCGCAGGGCGGCCGTGCCGAAGGCGTCGGCGGTCACGGCTCCGGGTCGGGAACGGCCGAGGGGTCGTCCGCGTCGGAGGCGGGTTCGGGTGCGTCGTCCGTGCGCTCGGCGACGTCGGTCGGCTCGTCGTCGGCCGCCGGGGCCTCGTCGGCAACGGGCGCCTCGTCGTCGGCGACCGCAACGTCGTCGGCAACCGGAGCCTCATCGGCTACGGGCGCCTCGTCGTCGGCAACCGCGAGCTCGTCAGCGACCGCGACCTCGTCGACAACCGGAGCCTCGTCGGCAACGGGCGCCTCGTCGTCGGCAACCGCGAACTCGTCAGCGACCGCGACCTCGTCGACCGCGGGCGTCTCGGCGGCCCGCGTCGTGGCCGGGGCGAGGTCGACCAGCTCGAGGCTGAGCTCGTCGATGAGCGGGTCGGACTCGGGCCAGTCGGTGGGGGGCGTCTCCGCGTCGGTCTCGGAGTGCGCGCCGCAGCCGTGGTCGACGCTCACGACGGTGCCGTCGTCGGGCGACCACTGGTTGGCGCACACGCCGAAGACGGTGCCGAGCGAACCCTGCAGTGGGACCAGGAACCCGCAGCTGCCGCAGGCGGCCGCGGACGCGAGGGAGCCGGCGCTCGTAGGCCCGTGCGGGCCGCGGTACCAGCGCTCGGCGGCCTCGTCGCGGCCCTCGGGCGAGAGCACCCGGACGCGGGCGAGGGCGAGCTCGTCGATCGCGACGTCGTCGAGCTCGGGGTCTCCGGTCGGGGTCCAGCCGGGCTCGAGGCGCGGGTCGTCGGCCTTGAACGGCAGGACGTCGCCGGGGCCGATGTCACCGGGCCGGATGCGCTCGGACCACGGCAGCCAGGCCTGGCCCAGCACGGCGTCGGGCCCGGGCAGCAGCTCGGCCTCGCAGACCGTGGCCGTGCGACCGCGCGGGACGCGGGCGACCGTGACGGTCCACTCCCAGCCGCGGTAGCCGCGGGCGGCGGAGGCGAACCGGTGGGACACCAGCCGCTCGCCCTCGACCACCAGGCCCAGGTACTCGCCGACGTCGGCGGGGTCCTCGGCGAGGCCGACCGCGACCTCGCGGGCCAGGTCGACGGCCGATCCGAGGACCGCGTCCTTGGTTGCTGCAGGCATGCTCAGGCCTCGATGTCGTCCGCGACGGCGCGCAGGAGCGAGGCGTACTGCTCCCCGCGCGCCTTCTCGGGGTAGCGGCCACGACGCAGGTCGTTGCCGACGCGGTCGAGGACCTTGATGAGGTCCTCGATGATGACGGCCATGTCGTCGGCGGGCTTGCGCGCCGCCTTGGCGACAGAGGGCACGGGGTCCAGCAGCTTGACCGAGAGGGCCTGGGGGCCGCGACGGCCGTCGGCGACGCCGAAGTCGACCTTCGCGCCGGGCTTCGGTGCCGTGACGCCCTCGGGCAGCGCCGAGGCGTGCAGGAAGACCTCGCCGCCGTCGTCACTGGCGATGAACCCGAAGCCGCGCTCGGTGTCGAACCACTTGACCTTGCCGGTAGGCACGGTGAACCCCGTTCATGAGAAGAAGACGTACTGGCCACAAGGTTACCGGCCAGCGCCCACGAAAATCCCACGCGGCCCCGGAAGGCGCAGGGGCAACATGGCGTTGGGGCTGACGATGACCACCACGCGACGCACCGCAGAGGGCCCTCGCGCCAGGCTCGAGGAGCTGCGCGCGACGACGAGCGAGCACCTCGCCGCCCTCCGGCGCGATCACGACGCCGTCGTCGCCGCCTCGCGGGACAGCAACGCCGACGACGAGCACGATCCCGAGGGCGCCACGATCGCGTTCGAGCGCGCACAGGTCGACGCGCTCGCCCGCGACGCCGAGGCGCGGCTGGTCTCGATCGAGCTCGCGCTGACGCGGGTCGACGACGGCACCTATGGCGTGTGCTCGGTGTGCGGGGCCGCGATCCCCGCAGCCCGTCTGGAGGCGCGGCCGACCGCGACCATGTGCGTGGGCTGCACGCCGAGGTGAGCTACGCGCCCTCCGCCAGCCGGTCGAGGGCCAGCGCCGCGAGGACCGCCGGGCCGACCGCCAGCGACTCGTCGGCGAACGTCGCCTGCGCGGAGTGGTTGTACGCCGCGGTCGCCGGGTCGTGGCCGACGGGCGTCGCGCCCAGCGCGAGGTAGACGCCCGGCACCTCCTCGAGCACGTAGGAGAAGTCCTCGGCACCCGAGATCGGCTGCGGGGCGGTCTGGTACGCGTGCTCGCCGAACATGCCGCGGACCAGGCCGGCGGCGCGGTCGACCTCGGCGGGCGTGTTCGACGTGACGGGGTAGCCGCGCCGGTAGTCGACGGTGACGGTCAGCCCGTACGCGGCGGCGATGCCCTCGGCCACCCGGGTGATCCGCTCGGGGACCACGGTGTGGGTGGTCTCGGAGAAGGTGCGGACCGTGGCCTCGAGGACCGCGGTCGAGGAGATGACGTTGTTGGTGGTGCCCGCCGCGATCTTGCCGACCGTGACGACGACCGGGTCGAACGCGTCGAACTCGCGCGTGACCATCGTCTGCAGGGCCAGCACGAGCGCCGCCGCCGCCGGCACGGGATCGGCGGCGAGGTGCGGCATCGAGCCGTGGCCGCCCTTGCCGTGGATCGTGATGATCACGGAGTCCGCCGCCGCGAGGAGCGTCCCGGGACGGGAGATGACGAGCCCGGTCGGCACCATCGCCGACATCACGTGCAGCCCGTACGCGGCGACGACCCGGCTGCCCGAGGCGTCGAGCACGCCCTCCTCGATCATGAGGCGTGCACCGGCGTCGCCCTCCTCGCCGGGCTGGAACATGAGGACGACATCACCCGCGATCTCGTCCCGGCGCGAGGCAAGGAGCCGGGCGGCACCGACCAGCCCGGCGACGTGCAGGTCGTGACCGCAGGCGTGCATCACGCCGACGTTCTCGGACGGGAAGGGCTCCCCCGAGTCCTCGGTCACCGGCAGGGCGTCCATGTCCCCGCGCAGCAGCACCGCCGGACCGGGCCGCCCGCCGCGGAGCACCGCGACGACCGAGCTCAGGCCCGTCCCCGTGGCCACCTCGAGGCCCAGCGGCTCGATCGCGTCGAGCACGATCCGCTGCGTGGCCGGGTTGTCGAGGCCGATCTCCGGGGTGCGGTGCAGCGCCTGGCGCAGGGCGACGACGTCCGGCAGCTGGGCGGCGGCGTCGGCGCGCAGGCCGGCCAGGACGTCGGGAGCGAGCGACACGGGGTGACCTCCGGGTAGTGCGGGTGCGGATGCGTGGTGCGACCGAGACTGCCAGAGACCTGCACCGGCGGCTCGGCTCCCGTTACCGAGGAGTAGCAGACCCCCCGCACGGCCGCGGCGGCACGTAAGGTTGTGCGGATGCCCACCTTTACCGGTTACCTGCGGGAACGCAGCGACGACGAGCTCGTCGCGCTGCTGCGCAGCCGACCGGACCTGGCGTCGCCGTCGCCCGCGACCCTGTCGTCGCTGGCGGTCCGGGCGACCAGCCGGTCGAGCCTCGACCGCGCCCTGTCGACGGTGGACGCGAGCGTCATCCAGGTGCTCGAGGCGGTCGTCGCCCTGTCCGACCCCGGCCCCATCACCGCCGCCGACCTGCCCGTGGCCCTGGGTGCGACGGACGACGCGGGCGTCGCGCTGGTCGAGCGCGCGCTGCGGCTGGCCGTCGTCGGCGCCCTGGTCTACCCCGACTCGCCCGACGCCGACGCCCCGCTGCTGCCGTCGCCGGGGCTCGCGGAGATCCTCGGGCTGTACCCGGCCGGCCTCGCGCCAGCCGACGCGGGCGTCCGCCGCGGGCCCACGCCCGAGCCGATCGACCTCACCGACCTGCCGACGCTGCTGGAGTCGGCACCCACCGGCGCCCGGCCCGTGCTCGACGCCCTGCTCTGGGGTCCGCCGGTCGGCCTCGCGCCCTCGAACAACACCGCGGCGGCCGCGGCCGTCGACTGGCTCCTGCGCCGCCACCTGCTCCTGCCCGGCGACTCCCGGCACGTCGTGCTGCCGCGCGCGGTCGCGCTCGCGCTGCGCGGCGGTCGCACGCACCCCTCGCCCGCCTTCCCGCCSSCGCTCCCCGACGACGTCCCGCACCGCAGCCACGCGCTGGTCRCGTCGGAGTCGGCGGCGGCCGGGGAGCGCAGCGTGCTGCTCATCGCCCGACTGGTGCGACTGTGGGAGCACACGCCCCCGGGGGTGCTGCGCGGCGGAGGCCTGGGCGTGCGCGAGCTGCGCCGGGTCGCGATGGCGCTCGAGACCGACGAGGCCGAGGCCGCGTTCGTCATCGAGCTCGCGGGAGCCGCCGCCTTCGTGGCCGCCGACGGGGAGGACAACCCGTCGTTCGCGCCGACCGTGGCCGTCGACGAGTGGTCCGTGCGGGACGTCCCCGACCGCTGGGTGGCGCTGGCCCGCACGTGGCGCTCGATGCTGCGCACACCCTGGCTCGTCGGCGGGCGAGACGACCGCGGCGGCGTGCGGGCCGCGCTCGACCCCGAGCTGCAGCGCACATGGGCCCCGCGCCTGCGACGGTCGGTGCTCGACGTCCTGGCCGAGACGCCGCCCGGTACGGCCCTCGACGCCGCACACGTCGTCGCGGTCCTGCGCTGGCGCTCCCCGCGGTCCGTCCCCCCGACCGCGGCGGTGAACGCGATCCTCGTCGAGGCCGGCCGGCTGGGGGTCCTCGGTGCGGGCGCGCTGTCCGACGCGGGCCGCGCGCTGCTGCTGGAGACCGCGCCCCTGGTCGGCGCCGAACCGGCCGACCCCGCCGATGCCCTCGCCGCAGCCCTGCCCCCCGCCGTCGACGAGATCCTGCTCCAGGGTGACCTGACCGGCGTCGTCCCTGGCCGCCCGAGCCCCGAGCTCGAGGACCTCCTGGACCGGACCGCCCACGTCGAGTCCMGCGGCGGCGCGCTGACGGTGCGGTTCACGCCGGAGTCGGTCCGGCGCGCGCTGGACGCGGGCTCGACCGCCGACGGGCTGCTCGCCGAGCTGTCCGCGCACGCACGCTCCGGGGTCCCCCAGCCGCTCGAGTACCTGGTCCGGGACGCGGCGCGTCGGCACGGTCGGCTGCGGATCGGCGCCGCCTCCGGCTACGTCCGCGCCGACGACCCCTCGCTGCTCGCCGGGCTGGCGGAGGACCCCCGGCTGGCCTCGCTCGGTCTGGTCCGGCTCGCGCCGACCGTCCTGGCGGCCCAGGCGCCGGTCCGGGAGCTGGTCGAGGCCCTCCGCGCCCACGGGCTCGCGCCGGTGGCCGAGGGACCGGACGGGGAGGTGCTGCACGTCATCTCGGCGGTGCGCCGCGTCGGCCGTCGCGCCACCGCGGGCGCCCGTCGCCGCACGACCGATGCCGCCCCGGCCACGTCCCGGGAGGCGATGAGCGACGACCGGCTGCTGGCCCTCGTGCCCCAGCTGCGGCGGGCCGAGCAGGAGCGGAAGGCCGACGAGGCCGAGCGGCTGCCCGGCCTGCCGCTGCCCACCCCGTCCCACCGACCCGTCCAGCCCGTCCCCCCGAGCGAGCCGACGGGAACAGGCGATCCCGTCGACGCGTTGGTGCTGCTGCGCGAGGCGGCGGCCGAGAAGGCCGAGGTGTGGGTCGAGCTGGTCGGCTCCCACGGCGTCCCGCAGCGGCGTCTGCTGCGGCCCCTCCGGGTCGAGGGCGGCCGGCTGCGGGCCATCGACACCGCCCGCGAGTCCGAGCTGACGGTCGCGGTGCACCGCATCGCCACCGTCACCCGCGCGACGGCAGCGCCGGCGGAACAAGCAGACGATCGTCAGGAGACTTCGTGACCAACGGCCCCCTCATCGTGCAGAGCGACAAGACCCTCCTGCTCGAGGTCGACCACGACCAGGCCGAGGCCTGCCGGCGCGCCATCGCCCCGTTCGCGGAGCTCGAGCGTGCCCCGGAGCACGTGCACACGTACCGCCTGACCCCGCTGGGCCTCTGGAACGCGCGCGCCGCCGGCCACGACGCCGAGCAGGTGGTCGACGTGCTGCTCGAGTACTCGCGCTACCCGGTCCCCCACGCCCTGCTGGTCGACGTCGCCGACACGATGTCCCGCTACGGGCGCCTCCAGCTGATCCAGGACCCGGTGCACGGCCTGATCCTGCACGCCCTGGACCCCGCGGTCCTCGTCGAGGTCGTCCGGTCCAAGCGGACGGCCGGCCTGCTCGGCGCCCGCATCGACGCGACCGACGTCATCGTCCACCCCTCCGAGCGCGGCCACCTCAAGCAGGTGCTGCTCAAGCTCGGCTGGCCCGCGGAGGACCTGGCCGGGTACGTGGACGGCGAGGCCCATCAGATCGACCTGGTCCAGGACGGCTGGCACCTGCGGCCGTACCAGCAGCAGGCCGTCGACGGGTTCTTCCACGGCGGCTCCGGCGTCGTGGTCCTGCCCTGCGGCGCCGGCAAGACGCTSGTCGGYGCGGGRGCGATGGCGCGCTCGTCGACSACSACSCTGATCCTGGTCACCAACACCGTCTCCGCGCGGCAGTGGCGCGACGAGCTGGTCAAGCGCACGACGCTGACCGAGGACGAGATCGGCGAGTACTCGGGCGCCCGCAAGGAGATCCGCCCGGTCACCATCGCGACGTACCAGGTGCTGACGACGAAGCGGAAGGGCGTCTACACGCACCTCGAGCTGCTGGACGCCCGCGACTGGGGCCTCGTGGTCTACGACGAGGTCCACCTGCTGCCGGCGCCGATCTTCCGCATGACGGCGGACCTGCAGGCCCGCCGCCGGCTCGGCCTGACCGCCACCCTGGTGCGCGAGGACGGCCGCGAGGACGAGGTGTTCAGCCTCATCGGGCCCAAGCGGTTCGACGCCCCCTGGAAGGACATCGAGGCCCAGGGCTACATCGCCCCGGCGGACTGCGTCGAGGTCCGCCTCACGCTGCCCGACGCCGACCGGATGGCCTACGCGACCGCCGAGCCCGAGGAGCGGTACCGGCTGGCGGCGACGGCCCGCGGCAAGAACCGGGTGGTCGAGCAGCTCGTCGCCAAGCACGAGGGCGACCCGACGCTGGTCATCGGGCAGTACCTCGACCAGCTGCACACCCTGGCCGAGCACCTGAACGCCGACCTCATCACCGGAGAGACCACCGTCCACGAGCGGCAGCGCCTGTTCGACGCGTTCCGGTCGGGCGAGATCACCAAGCTCGTCGTCAGCAAGGTCGCCAACTTCTCGATCGACCTGCCCGAGGCGTCCGTGGCCATCCAGGTGTCCGGGTCGTTCGGCTCCCGCCAGGAGGAGGCCCAGCGCCTCGGCCGGATCATGCGGCCCAAGGGCGACGGGCGGACCGCGCACTTCTACACGGTCGTCGCGCGCGACACCGTCGACCAGGACTTCGCGGCGCACCGTCAGCGGTTCCTGGCCGAGCAGGGGTACGCGTACTCGATCGTCGACGCCGAGGACCTGGACCCGGCGAAGGACTGAGGACTGAGCCGGAGCGCAGCGGAGGGTGAGGGGCGCGGAGCGTCACTCGCCCGCAGCGGAGCGCAGGCTCAGGCCGACCACGAGCACTGAGACGACGAGAGCGCCCGACCCCGCGGAGGGGTCGGGCGCTCGTGTCGTCTGCTCAGGCGGAGACGGGCTCCTGCGCGGCGGCACGCACCTGGGCGGCGAAGGCTTCGGCGAGCGCGCGGCCACCGGCGGTCACCTCGGCCTCACGCGCGGCGTACGCGGCCAGCACGGCCTCGGTGTCGACGTCGTCGTACGAGTCGGCCCAGGCGCGCAGCGTGTCCGCGCCCGCCTCGGGGTGGAACTGCACGCCCCAGGCGGAGCCGATGCGGAAGGCCTGGTACGGGTACATGGCCGACGACGCGAGCCACACGGCGCCGCGGGGCAGGTCCACGACCGCGTCCGCGTGCATGCTCGGCTGCGGGGCGCGGTGCCGGTCGTCCGCAAGCGCGGCCAGGGGGCCGACGACCGCGTCGACGGACGCCTCGGGGCGCCAGCGCACGTCGACGATGCCGGACTCGCGCCCGGGAGGGGCCGCGACCTGCACGCGGCCGCCGCGGGCGGCGGCGAGCAGCTGGGCGCCGAGGCAGATGCCGAGCGTCGTGACGCCCTGCGCGCTGGCGTCCGCCAGCAGCACCCGCAGCGCGGGCAGCCAGGGGGCGGTGGAGTCGTCGTAGGCCGACATGTGGCCGCCGAGCACGACGAGGCCGTCGCCCAGCTCGTCGACCGCGGGAACGCTCTCACCGGCGAACGCCGCGACGGTGCGCAGCTCGACGTCGCCGAGCCACTCGCCGAAGCGGTCGAGGTGGACGTCGGGAGAGCTCTGGATGACGGTGACGACCGGTCGGGGGCCACCGGAGAAGGGGAGGGTCACGCGGAGCACGGTACCTCCCCCGAACCGTGGCGCTGCAAGGCCCGAGGGCCCAGGTGTCCGCCTGATGGACGTTCGTCCGGTTCGGGCACATCCGGCCTTCACCCAGCGAACTCCCAGGGTTCGGGGCCAGACTCGACCTATGTCGACACCCCTCACATCGTCGTCGTCGGGTACGCCCGAGGCGCGTCTGCTCGTCGTCGACGACGAGCCGAACATCCGCGAGCTGTTGGCAACGTCCCTGCGCTTCGCGGGTTTCGAGGTCCACGCCGCCGCCGACGGAGGCTCCGCGCTGCGCCTCGCCCGCGAGGTCCAGCCCGACCTCGTGGTGCTCGACGTGATGCTCCCCGACATGGACGGGTTCACCGTCACGCGACGCCTGCGCGAGAAGGGTCAGCACGTTCCCGTGCTCTTCCTCACAGCGCGCGACGACACCGCCGACAAGGTGCAGGGACTGACCGTCGGCGGCGACGACTACGTCACCAAGCCGTTCAGCCTGGAGGAGGTCGTCGCCCGCATCCGCGCCGTCCTGCGGCGCACGCGTCCGGGTCTCGACGACGACACGAGCGTGCTGCGGTACGCCGACCTCGAGCTCGACGAGGACTCGCACGAGGTCGTGCGCGCCGGCCACCCCGTCGACCTGTCCCCCACCGAGTTCAAGCTGCTGCGCTACCTCATGCTCAACCCCGGCCGGGTGCTCTCGAAGTCGCAGATCCTCGACCACGTGTGGCAGTACGACTGGGGCGGCGACGCCAACATCGTCGAGTCCTACATCTCCTACCTGCGCCGCAAGATCGACCAGATCGACGGCGCCGACGGGCAGCGCCTGCCCCCGCTGATCCACACCAAGCGCGGGGTGGGCTACCTGCTGCGCGAGACGTCGTGACGGCTGACGTCATGGTCGAGCAGCCGGTCGAGGCCCCGGCCCCGACTGCGCGGCGCCGGCCGTTCCGACGGCTGCGCGGCTGGTGGGCCGGCACCACGCTGGTCTCCCGGCTGGTCGGCATCGTCACCGTCCTGCTGGCCGTCGGCCTGGTGCTGGCCGGGGCCACGAGCGCCGCGCTGCTCGAGGGCACCCTCGTCGGCCAGGTGGACACCAAGCTCCAGACCGAGGGCACCGAGATCGCCCAGCAGAAGCTGGGGCAGCTCGACACCACCGGCTCCACCGTCTACACCCCGAGCGACTACTACCTGCGCTACGCGGTCGACGACCAGGAGCTGCCGATCATCTCGCCGACCACGCGGGCCCAGTACGGCACCCCGATCGTCCCCTCGTTCACCATCGCGCAGGCCACCGCCCGCAACGGCGAGCCGTTCACGGTCCCGTCGACGCGGCAGGGTTCGCAGTGGCGTGCGGTCGCCTACACCTTCACGATGCGTGACGGCACCGAGGGCACCGCGGTCATCGCGCTGCCGCTCGGCGACATCGAGCGCACCGTCCAGCACATGACCCTCGTGCTGCTGCTCAGCGGGCTCGGGATCGTGCTGCTCGGCGCCGCGGCCGGCACCTGGGCCGTCCGGCGGTCCCTGCGGCCGCTGCGCGAGATCGAGGCCACCGCCGCCGCGATCGCCGAGGGGGACCTCTCCCAGCGCGTGCCCGCCGCGTCCGAGCACACCGAGGTCGGCCGGCTCAGCGCCGCGCTCAACGGGATGCTCGCCCAGATCGAGCAGGCCTTCGGGGCGCAGACCGCGTCCGAGGCCCGCATGCGCCGCTTCGTCGCCGACGCCTCCCACGAGCTGCGCACCCCCTTGGCCACCATCCGCGGCTACGGCGAGCTCTACCGGATGGGTGCGCTCACCACGACCGAGCAGGTCGACGACACCATGCGCCGCGTCGAGCAGTCCGCCATCCGCATGGGCGCGCTCGTCGAGGACCTGCTGGCGCTGGCCCGCGTCGACGAGGGCCGACCGATGCAGATGGGACCCGTCGACCTCACCGTGCTCGCCGCCGACGCCGTCAGCGACCTGCATGCCCTCGACCCCTCCCGACCGACCCGGCTGGTCCCGCTCGTGGACGGCGTGCCCGGCGGACCGTGCGTCGTCGAGGGCGAGGAGTCGCGCCTGCGCCAGGTGCTGGCGAACCTCGTCGGCAACACCGTCCAGCACACGCCGCCCGGCACACCCGTGGAGATCGCGGTCGGGATCCTGCCGTCCGGCGAGGGCGCCCTCGAGGTGCGCGACCACGGCCCGGGCATCGACCCGGAGCACGCCGCCCGCGTGTTCGAGCGGTTCTACCGGGTCGACGCCAGCCGCGGCCGCGACTCGGGCGGCGCCGGGCTGGGCATGGCGATCGTCGCCGCGATCGTCGAGGCGCACCATGGTTCGGTGCGTCTCGAGCAGACACCCGGAGGGGGGACGACCGTCCGGGTCACCCTCCCCGTCCCGTCCCGCGAGCCTCAGGTCTGAGGGCTACCATGGCGGGTTCCTGTCGTCGATGTAAGGCTGAACTTCATGGGCGTCCATGACGCACCGCAGTGGTTGTTGTCCGCGTTCGTACGCAGTGCCGTCGGCGCCGGAGCCACCGCGCCGACCGAGCAGATCCGCGACGCCGGACAGGCCCTGGTCGATCGCTGGGGCTCCCCCGGGCGCTCCTTCCACAACCTGAAGCACCTGGTCGACGTGCTGAGCCGGGTCGACGAGCTGGCCGAGGAGACCCACCGGCCCGACATCGTCCGGCTGGCCGCCTGGTACCACGGCGCGATCTTCGACGCCGCCGACCGCAAGGCCTACGCCAACCGCGGCGGCGAGGACGAGATCGCCAGCGCGCGACTGGCCTTCGACGAGCTGACCGCCCTCGGCGTCCCCGAGAAGCACGCGCAGCGCGTCCACGACCTCGTCGTCGCCCTCGTCCGGCACACCCCGAACCCGGCCGACTCCGACTGCGCGGTGCTCTGCGACGCCGACCTGGCGATGCTCGCCACCGAGCCCCAGAAGTACAAGGCGTACGTGCAGGACATCCGCACCGAGTACTCGCACCTGCCCGTCGAGGACTACCTGCGGGCCCGCGTCCGCATCCTGCACAAGCTCCTCGCCCGGCCCTCCCTGTTTGTCAGCCCCCTCGGCGCCGCCTGGGAGGAGCCCGCGCGGCAGAACCTCTCCGGCGAGCTGCAGCGGCTGGAGAAGGAGCTGCGCGGGATCGACGCCGCCGCGGCGACCGCCGCCGCGACCGCGCCCGTCGCCGCGCGCGACGCCGGCTACGGGACGCCCGCGGAGGGGTCGAGCGCCGCGCGAACGTGACGCGGGCTCTTCCTGCTTCGGTGACGTCCGCGCTCAGTCGGGTCCTGACCCGCTGCAACGCGGACGTTGCGGCGGTTTTCGCGGACGTCCGCGCTTAGTCGGGTCCCGACCTGCTCGAACGCGGACGTTACGGGGCCTCTTCTCGGACGTCCGCGCAAAGTCGGGTCCTGACCCACTCGAGCGCGGACGTTACGGGGCCTCGTGGCGGACGTCCCCGCAAAGTCGGGTCCCGACCTGCTCGAACGCGGACGTTACGGGTCCTCGTCGCGGACGTCCGCGCAAAGTCGGGTCCCCACCTGCTCGAACGCGGACGTTACGGGGGTTCTTCGCGGACGTCCGCGCTTAGTCGGGTCCTGACCTGCTCGGACGCGGACGTTGCGGCGGATCTTGGCTGCCGACGGGCGGCTGCCGCGGTCGCGAGTACGGTGCGCGGCTAGTTTCTCGGTCGTCGGCCGCGTACTCTGTGGGAGCGCTCTCGCGTGCATCGCCTTGCTGGTCTTTGGTCGGGCTGCGGGTTGTTGTGGTGACTGGGGTGCTCGTCGGTCCCGGGTCGGGGTGCAGCGGTGCCCCCGGCCCGGGCCGGACGACCTGCACCGGCGCAGCCCCCCCAGGTTCGCACCCGTGCGAAGAGCCGCACGCTCCACGCCCCCGAGCCCACCTTTGCGAGGCCGGCGCCGATAGCTCGATCGTCGGCACCGAGCCGCTCCTTCACCGCGATGAGCCGGCCCGCCGCCCGCGCACACCGATTCGCCACGCGCCCTGCAGACCCGCTGGCGAGCGCCCGGCCGCTGAGCCGCCCACAGCCCCCGCGGCCCGGTACGGCATGCGCAGATCCGACCTTGCAGCGCAGACCTCCACCTCCGCTTCGTACCGTCGACGCACACCCGCCGGGACAGCCCCGACGGCCACCGACGGAGGTCCGATGAGCAGGTTCGAGGTCGACAGTGCGCAGGTCGCGCAGGCAGCGGCGAGCGTCCAGGCGCGCGCCGGCACCATCCGCGGCGAGGTGGCCGCGATGCACCGGCAGCTGGCGGACCTGCAGGGCTCGTGGCGGGGTGCGGCTGCGACCGCGTTCACCGGCGTGCTCGCGGACTGGTCGGCCACCGAGACACGGCTCGACGCCTCGCTCGAACAGATAGTCGCCGCGATGCAGTCGGCCGCGCGCACCTACGCCGAGGCCGAGTCGCAGGCGTCGCGACTGTTCAGCGTGTGAGCACGCCGCCGCGGCGCCTACGCTCGGGCCGTGACCGTGCTCGTGGACCCGCCGATGTGGCCGAACCACGGGATGTTGTGGGGACACCTGGTCAGCGACACGTCCCTCGAGGAGCTGCACGCGTTCGCGGCCCGGGCCGGCATCCCCCCGCGGGGCTTCGACCTCGACCACTACGACGTGCCGGACCAGCGGATCGACGAGCTGGTCGCGCTCGGTGCGCAGCTGGTCAGCGCCAAGGAGCTCATCCGAAGGCTGCGCGCCTCCGGGCTCCGTGTGCCGGCTCGGGACCGCAGCCGGCGCCACTGAGCGCGAGTCGGACCGGATCAGAGCCCGGCCCGCACGGCCGCCACCCAGCCGCCGCTCGCGGTGATGTCCGTGCCGGCCGAGCCCGCCTCGGCGGTGCACCCGAAGCCGACCACCCAGGAGCCATCGGCCAGCTCGACCTTCCCGAGCGACATGGGGCCCGGGAGATCGGCGAGCAGCCGGCCGAGCGCTCCCGCGGACAGTCGCCAGACCTCGCCCGCGATCGGAGCGCCGCGTCCAGGGCCGATCCGGACGAGCCCCGGCTTGCGCGGCTGGGTGTCCAGGGCCACGAGCCGGTACGCGTCGGTCGTCCGGACCTCCCGACCGAACCGGGCACCGAGCTCCTCCAGCTCACAGTTCAACGGCTGGCCCCGCAGGTGAGCCCCGACGACCAGGACGTCGACACCGGCCTCGACGATCGACGGGCTCTCGACGCCGAGGAGGCGCGCGGCGAGGTCCAGCGCCAGCTGGTCGTCGAAGGCGCGGGACAGCACAGTGATGCCGAACGGACCGCCGTCGGCCTCGCCCGCCGGGACGGCGACGGCGGCCATGTCGAGGAGGTTGACAAAGTTCGTATAGGTGCCGAGCCGTCGGTTGATGGCGACGGGGTCGGCCCGCACGGCGGCGATCGTGGGGTGCTCGGTGGTCGTCGGCAGCAGCAGCAGGTCGCAGCCCTCGAGCACTGCAGCCGCGGCGAGCTTCGCGGCGTCCAGCCGGGCGCGGTCGTCGATGTAGGCGTGCGCCGGTGTGTCGCGGCCGGACATGACGATCGCCCGCACCGTCGGGTCGGCGTCGGGGGCGTCGGAGAGGAAGGCGCCGACCGCGGCATACCGTTCCGCGACGATGGCCCCGTCGTAGAGCAGGCGGGCCGCGGCGAGCATGCCGGAGATGTCGACGGCCCGGACCTGGGCGCCGATCGCTTCGGTGGCCTCGACCGCGGCGGCGAACGCTGCCCGCCAGGCCGGCGACAGCGGCGCCAGGTCCTCGTCGCGCGGCACGGCCACCAGGGGTGCCGACCGCAGACCCAGCCGCACGTCAGTGGGCCAAGGCCGAGCGAGCGGGTCGAGCGGATCGGCGCCGGTCATCAGCCGGGTGGCCAGGACGCCGAGCGCGAGGTCGTGCGTGAACGTGGTGACCACGTCGTAGCTCCGGCAGGCCGGGACGACGCCGGTGGTCGGCACCAGGCCGAGGGTCGTCTTGATGCCGACCAGCCCGCCGAACGCGGCCGGCACCCGCCCCGACCCCGCAGTGTCCGTACCGATCCCGATGTCGGCGATGCCGACGGCGACGGCGACCGCCGAGCCGGAGCTGGAACCGCCCGAGACGCGGTCCGGGAGCGTCGCGTGGCGCACGGCGCCGTACGGGCTGCGGACGCCGACGAGCCCCGTCGCGAACTGGTCGAGGTTCGTCTTGCCGAGGACCACCGCACCCGCGTCCACCAGGGCCTGCACCGCCGGCGCGGTGGCCGCCGCGGGGCCCGGTCGACCGTCGGGAGAGGTCGCGTACGACGGGCATGCCGCGGTCGTCGGCAGGCCGACGACATCAACGTTGTCCTTGACGGCCACCGTCGTGCCCGCGAGCGGGAGGACCTCGCCGGCCGCGACGCGCGAGTCCACCGACCGGGCGGCCGCGAGCGCCGACTCCTCAGGCACGAGCGTGATCCAGACCTCGGGCCGATCAGCCTCCGCGATCCGCGCGTACGCGGCACGGACGCGCGACTCGGCGCTGCCCGCCTCGGCGACCGCGTCGGCTGGTCGAGCCTCGTGCACGGCGTCCCCCGGGGTGATGTCGTTCCTGGGCCGGTGCACGCTCGGCGATCCGATCGCGCTGGCACGGGGCGTATACACCCCGGTATCCAGCACCGTAGGCAGGTGGTGTTTCCCTCCCCACGCGCTCGGGTAAACGGCGCGTTACGGACGACGCCGCAGGTGAACCGGCTGCCGCGGCGCCCTGCCGGCCGAGTCCAACGCCTGAGCCGATCAGCGCGCCCGCCGGCCCGGCCGGCCGGGACCGGCGCCCAACGCGCTAGGTCGAGCGCCTCAGCCGGCCAGCGCCATGCGGCTCATCGACGTCGTCGCGCGCTCCATGACCACCTCGAGCGACTCCCCGACGTGCTTGTGCAGGGCGGTGAGGGCCGACGGCAGCTCGCGGGCGAGGACGAGCCTGAGGATCTCCAGGTGCTCGTCGATGGTCGCGGTGATCCGGTCGGACTCGACGAAGTCGTGCATGCGGACGGCGCGGATCTTGTGGTTCACGGTGACCAGGGCGTCGGTCAGCTGCGTGTTCCCGGACGAGCGGGACAGGGTCTGGTGGAAGCCCTCGTCGAAGAGCACGAAGCTGGCGTCCGGCTCGGGCGGGGCGTCGCGCAGCTCCGCCCAGCGGTCCAGCTCGGTGCGCAGCAGCGCCTCGTCGTGCCGGACCTCGGGGTTCTCGATCGCGCGGTCGATGCCGCGCAGCTCCAGGGTGATCCGCAGCTCGTAGAGGTTGCGCAGGTCCTCCAGGCTCGGGACGACGACGGCATATCCGAAGTCGGTCCGCTCGACCAGCCCGTCGGACAGCAGCCGCGACAGCGCCTCACGCACCGGGGTGCGGGACACCTCGAACTGCTTGCCCAGCTTGGGTTCGGTCAGCCGTTCCCGCGGGGAGATGCGTCCGTTGAGGATCTCGTCGCGCAGCTGCTGATAGACGAGGTCCCGCAGGGAGCGCGCGTCGCCCGACCCCGTTGCTGCGCCGGTCAGCTCGGTCGTCCCACCCGTGCTCATGGTCACGAAGCGTATCCCCCCTCGCCTGCGCGGCAGTCGCTCGCCGGACCGTCGAGGCCCGCGCGTCGGGCCGCCGCCGACTGGGCGCCGACCCACGTGTCCCGCACCGTATACATCGCTGTGCCCATGGCCCGAACCTAGGCGGCACGCGTTTCGGTCGTCGACGACGCCCCGTAAAGGTTCTGTTTCCGGGCAGCGCCGACCTCGGCGATACGCTCGATGGATGCCGCCGCTGCGCCCGCTCGACCAGTCGTCGAAGCTCAAGAACGTGCTCTACGAGATCCGGGGGTCGGCCCTGGACGAGGTGGTCCGGCTCGAGGCCGAGGGCCACACGATCCTGCGGCTCAACACCGGCAACCCCGCGGCGTTCGGGTTCGAGGCGCCCCACCAGATCGTCCGCGACGTCATCGCCGCGATCCCCCACGCGCACGGCTACACCGACTCGCGCGGCATCCTCTCCGCACGTCGCGCCGTCGTCACCCGGTACGAGACCGAGCCCGGCTTCCCCGAGATCGACGTCGACGACGTCTATCTGGGCAACGGCGTCTCCGAGCTGATCACCATGGTCATGCAGGCGCTCCTCGACGAGGGCGACGAGGTGCTCATCCCCTCCCCCGACTACCCGCTGTGGACCGCGATGACATCGCTGTCCGACGGCGTCCCGGTGCACTACCGCTGCGACGAGTCCGCCGGCTGGGAGCCGGACCTCGAGCACATCCGCTCGCTGGTCGGCCCCCGGACCAAGGCCATCGTCGTCATCAACCCGAACAACCCGACCGGCGCCGTCTACTCGCGCGAGGTGCTCGAGGGGATCGCCGCGATCGCTCGGGAGCACAGCCTGCTCGTGCTCTCCGACGAGATCTACGACCGGATCCTGTTCGACGGCGCGCAGCACATCCCCATGGCGACCGTCGCGCCGGACCTGCTGTGCCTGACGTTCAACGGCCTGTCGAAGACCTACCGCGTGGCCGGCTACCGGTCCGGCTGGCTCGTCGTCACCGGTCCTCGGGAGCACGCCACGGGGTTCCTCGAGGGCATCACCCTGCTCGCGTCGACTCGGCTGTGCCCCAACGTGCCGGCCCAGCACGCGGTGCAGGCAGCCCTGGGCGGCATCCAGAGCATCGACGCCCTCATCGCCCCCGGCGGCCGGCTGCACGAGCAGCGCGACGTGGCGTACCGCGGCCTGACCTCGATCCCCGGGGTCGACTGCGTGCGCCCCGACGGCGCCCTGTACCTGTTCCCGCGCCTCGACCCGAACGTCCACGAGATCCGCGACGACGCCCGCCTGGTCTACGACCTGCTGGTCAGCGAGCACATCCTGCTGGTGCAGGGCACGGGCTTCAACTGGCCGACGCCGGACCATCTGCGCATCGTCACGCTCCCGGAGGCCCGCGTCCTGGCCGAGGCCGTCGAGCGCATGGGCAACTTCCTGGCGAGCTACCGCCAGTAGGGCGACCGGCGCACCACCGGCGCCAAGGTCGCCGAGGTCGTGAGCTTCCGACGACGTCGTCAGTTGCAACTCACGACGTCGTCGGAAACTCACGAGCTCGCGGCCTGCCTAGGGCGACCGGACAGCAGAACGGGCCGGCCACCCGAAGGTGACCGGCCCGTTCGACAGTGCTACGTGCTCAGCGGATCAGCTGCGGATCAGAACCCGCCGCCGAAGTCCTCGCCGCCGCCACCGGCCGGCGCGGGGTTGCGCTCCGGCTTGTCGGCCACGACGGCCTCGGTGGTGAGGAAGAGCGCGGCGATGGACGCCGCGTTCTGCAGCGCCGAGCGCGTGACCTTCACCGGGTCGTTGACGCCCGCGGCGAGCAGGTCCTCGTACGTGTTGGTCGCGGCGTTGAGGCCGTGACCCACGGGGAGGTTGCGCACCTTCTCGACGACGACGCCACCCTCGAGACCGGCGTTGATCGCGATCTGCTTGAGCGGGGCCTCGATCGCGAGCTTGACGATCTGCGCACCGGTCGCCTCGTCGCCCTCGAGCTTGAGGCCCTCGAACGCCGTCTTGCCGGCCTGGATGAGCGCCACGCCACCACCGGCGACGATGCCCTCCTCGACGGCCGCCTTCGCGTTGCGAACGGCGTCCTCGATGCGGTGCTTGCGCTCCTTGAGCTCGACCTCGGTGGCCGCGCCCGCCTTGATGACGGCGACGCCACCGGCGAGCTTGGCGAGGCGCTCCTGGAGCTTCTCGCGGTCGTAGTCCGAGTCCGAGTTCTCGATCTCGGCGCGGATCTGGGAGACGCGGCCCTGGATCTGGGCGGCCTCGCCGGAGCCCTCGACGATCGTGGTCTCGTCCTTGGTGACGACGATCTTGCGCGCCGTGCCGAGGACCTCGAGGCCCACCGTGTCGAGCTTGAGACCGACGGTCTCGGAGACGACCTGGCCGCCGGTGAGGATGGCCATGTCCTGCAGCATCGCCTTGCGGCGGTCGCCGAAGCCGGGAGCCTTGACGGCGACCGACTTGAACAGGCCACGGATCTTGTTGACGACGAGCGTGGCCAGGGCCTCGCCCTCGACGTCCTCGGCGACGATGAACAGCGGCTTGCCGGCCTGGATGACCTTCTCCAGGAGGGGCAGCAGGTCCTTGACGTTCGAGATCTTGGACTCGACGAGCAGGACGTACGCGTCCTCCAGGACGGCCTCCTGACGCTCGGGGTCCGTCACGAAGTACGCCGACAGGAAGCCCTTGTCGAAGCGCATGCCCTCGGTGAGCTCGAGCTCGAGGCCCAGCGCGCTGGACTCCTCGACCGTGATAACGCCTTCCTTGCCGACCTTGTCGAGCGCCTCGGCGATGAGGTCGCCGATCGCCTGGTCGCCGGCGGAGATGGCGGCCGTGGCGGCGATCTCCTCCTTGGTCTCGACGTCCTTCGCCTGCGCGAGCAGAGCAGCGGTGACGGCCTCGACGGCCTTCTCGATGCCCTTCTTCAGCGCGATGGGGTTGGCGCCGGCCGCGACGTTGCGCAGGCCCTCGCGCACGAGCGCCTGGGCGAGCACGGTGGCGGTGGTGGTGCCGTCGCCCGCGACGTCGTCCGTCTTCTTGGCGACCTCCTTGACGAGCTCCGCACCGATCTTCTCGAAGGGGTCCTCGAGGTCGATCTCCTTGGCGATGGAGACGCCGTCGTTGGTGATCGTGGGGGCGCCCCACTTCTTGTCCAGGACGACGTTGCGGCCCTTCGGGCCGAGGGTGACCTTGACGGTGTCGGCGAGGATGTTGAGTCCCCGCTCGATGCCGCGACGGGCCTCCTCGTTGAAGGCAATGATCTTGGCCATGGGGCTGTGATCCTTCACTGGGTTCGGGTCGGCCGAGGGTGCCCGCGACGGACGAGCACGTCACCCGCGGTCTTGTCCCGCGTGCGACGGCCCTCACCGGACGGCCGTGGTGATTCTGTCACTCTCCACCGGAGAGTGCTAAGTCCAATGGTTAGCACTCGACCCCCGAGAGTGCAAGCAGCGTTCGCTCACGGCGGCGACGGCGGGACGCGTCGAGACGCGGCGGCCGGAGTGGTGCAGAGGCGGCCGCAGGAGCGCGAGCACGCCGCGCAGCGGCACGGGTGGGAGCGCGCCCGGGCTATCGTGCGCGTGTGCAAGGTCACGACGAGGACGTCGACGCAGCCACCGACGGCGCTGAGCTGTCGGCTGCTCCCGCGTACCGCGCGCGTCGGTCCGCCCGCCGTCGTCGCCGTCGTCGGGAGGGCGTGGTCGTCGGCACCGCGCTCGTGATCGCCGCGACGACGACGCTCGTCGCGACCGTGCCGACGGGTGCGCTGGCGACCGAGGCACCCGCGGTCCCCGTCCCCGCCTACGCGACCATCCCGCTGTACCTGCAGGGCGTCACCACGCTCCCCGGCGGCACCCGAGCTCCGCTGGCGGTGGGCACGGACGTGACGTTCTTAGCGGGCACGCATGTGGTGGACCCGGCGGCGACGACCCTCGAGCGGGTCGTCGGCGGCGTGACCGTGGAGACGGGACCGACCGCACCCGCCGCCGCCGTCGCCGCCTCCCGGCAGCGCGCGTGGCTGGCGTCGGGCACGGTCCCGGGCGCGGGCGGGCCGTACGAGGACATGGCGCGCGCCGCCCTGCTCGACCTGCACGCGCTCGTGCTCCCCGGCGGCGCCGCGGTGGCGGGGTGGTCGGAGAAGTGGCGGTACGTGTGGCCGCGGGACGCCTCGTTCGTCGCCGTCGCGCTGGCCCGTACCGGTCACGTGGACGACGCGCTCGACGTCCTGGCGTTCCTCGACCGCGTGCAGTCGGACGACGGCTCGTTCCAGGCGCGCTACCTGCCCGACGGCTCCGGCCCGCCCGACGACCGCGGCGTGCAGACGGACGGCACGGGGTGGGTGCTCTGGGCCGCCGGTCTGGTGGTCGCAGAGATCGACGACCCCGCCGCGCGTKCCGCCGCGGCGCAGCGGCTGCGGCCGATGGTGGTCCGGTCGACCGAGCACGCGATCACGCTCGTCGCGCACGGAGGGCTGCCGCCGGCGTCGCCGGACTACTGGGAGGTGCCCGAGGACGCGCTGACGCTGGGCACGGTCGCCCCCCTGGTCGCGGGACTGCAGCAGGCGTCCGGGCTCCTGGGGCTCACCGACGACGACGCGCTGGCCGCCTCCGCGTTCGGCGCGTCCGTGCGCAGCAAGGTGGCCGTGATCCACACGTTCGGGTCCACCGGGTTCGCGCGGTACGCGTCGGGCGGGCACGCGGACGCCTCGAGCGCGTTCCTGCTCCCCCCGTTCGTCACGACGGCCGTCCCCGGGGTGGAGGCCGCGTGGCGCGCCTCGGCGGTCGCGATGGTCCGGCCCGCGAACGGGTTGGCGCCCGGCGCGGGGTGGCGCGACGACGGCGTCTCGTGGACCCCGCAGACCTCGCTGTACGCCTGGGTCGCGGCCGAGGACGGCGACGCCGCGCTCGCGGACGGCTGGCTCACGTTCCTCGACACCCACCGCACCCCGTCGGGGTCACTGCCCGAGAAGGTGCTCGCCGACGGCTCCCCGGCGGCGGTCGCGCCCCTCGGCTGGAGCGCCGCCTGCGTGCTGCTGGCCCTGGACGCCCTCGACCGCTAGGTGCACCGACGCCGACGGGCCGCGCACCTGTCGGTGAACGGCCCGTCCGGAGACCAGCGGGGTCAGAGCCCGCGGACCTGCTCGGCCTGCGGACCCTTGGTGCCCTGGCCCACCTCGAACTCGACGTCCTGCCCCTCCTCGAGGGAGCGGTACCCGTCCGACTGGATGGCGCTGAAATGCACGAAGAGGTCCTGGCCTCCCCCGACCGGGGTGATGAAGCCGTACCCCTTCTCCGCGTTGAACCACTTCACGATGCCCTGGGCCATGCCGTACTCCTTGACGTCCGATGCCGGGCGCTCCGCCGGCGCCCGGTTCGCGTGAGCCTAGTGGGAGCGGTCCCTCCGGGACCAGGGTCGTCTCGGGACGGACGTGCTGATCAGGTGCCCGGTCAGGCGTCCGGGTCGCTCGCCAGCACGACCGAGATGCCGGTGCCGGCGTCGGCCGCGGACAGCGTCACCGTGGTCAGCCCGAGCGTCGAGGCGACGAGGTCGGCGGTCGCCTTCTGGTCCTCCGCCGCGTAGTAGACGACGGAGTCGGCCGGGACGGTGCCGGTGAAGTTGCCCGTGGCCACGGCCGTGAAGCCCGCAGCCGTGAGCTTGGCCGCCTGCGCTGCCGCGAGGCCTCCGATCTTGGCGGCGTTGAGCACGGTGACCGGGGTGTCCATGACGGGCGCCGCGGCCGTCTGCTCGTCGGCCGGAGGCGTCTCGGTGGCGGCGTCGGTCGCACCGTCGGTCGCAGCGTCGGTGGCGGTGTCGTCGGGGGCGTCGGCCTGCTCCGACGGCGAGTCGGTGGTCCCGGGCAGGTCGGGCAGGTCCCCGTTGCGCGCGGCGAGGTTCACCAGCACGAACGCGAGGACCGGCGCCAGGACGAGCACGAGGACGAACGGCCACCACCTGCTCCACGCCGTTCGGGGTGCGCGATGCACGCCGCGGGGGACGTCAGGGTTCGACGGGACGTCGAACTCGTCCTCGGGGTAGGAGTACTCCGCCTTGCTCACGGCGGACAGGCTAACGGCTCCGACCGTGTGGACGGGTCCACCCCGGGCCGGAGGGGGCGTGTCACGTGCAGGGATGTCGGTCTTGCGCTGCTTCAGGCGTCGCCGAGGCGGCGGGCGGTGCGCGCGCGCTGGCGGGAGGAGCGCATGCGGCGCAGCCGCTTGATGAGCATCGGGTCGTGCGCGAGGGCAGCCGGGTCGTCGATCAGCGCGTTGAGCACCTGGTAGTACCGGGTGGCCGACATGTCGAACAGCTCGCGGATGGCCGACTCCTTGGCGCCCGCGTACTTCCACCACTGGCGCTCGAAGGCGAGGACCTGCTCGTCGCGCTCGGAGAGGCCGTCGCGCGAGGCGACATCGACACTGCTGGGCTGCGGGAGCGAGACGATCGTCGCGGCGTCCATACGTCCTCCTGTGCTCTCACTGCGGTGCTTCGTCGAGACTGCGGTCCTGGCCGGCTTGCACCGGCCCTGCCGGCTTCGTCGGGACCCGGGCGAGGCCCGGTGGCCGACGACCGTCATCGTACGACCGTAATGACACGGGTGTCATTCCTGTCGGCGAGTCGTCCCCCGTGTGCCGCGCTCGGTAGCCTCGCGGGCGTGAACGCCGCCCCCCTCGACCAGCTCGTCGCACCCGACTGGGCCGTCGCCCTGGCCCCCGTCGAGCCGCAGATCCGCGCGGCCGGCCAGTTCCTGCGCGAGGAGGTCGCCGCGGGCCGCGAGTACCTGCCGGCCGGCGATGCGGTGCTCCGGGCCTTCCGGCGGCCGCTGGCGGAGGTCCGGGTGCTCGTCGTCGGGCAGGACCCGTACCCGACGCCGGGGCACCCGATGGGCCTCTCGTTCTCCGTGCAGCCCGACGTGCGTCCGCTGCCCCGGTCSCTGACCAACATCTTCACCGAGCTGGTCGCGGACGTCGGCGTGGCGCCCCCGACCAACGGTGACCTGTCCCCGTGGGCGGACCAGGGCGTCATGCTCCTCAACAGGGTGCTCACGGTCCGCCCGGGCGCACCCGCGTCGCACCGGCGGCACGGCTGGGAGGCGGTCACCGAGCGCGCGATAGCCGCCCTGGTGGAGCGCGGCGGACCCCTCGTCGCGGTGCTCTGGGGCCGCGACGCCCAGTCGCTCAAGCCCGCGCTCGGCTCCGTGCCGACCGTCGAGAGCGTGCACCCGAGCCCACTGTCGGCGAGCCGCGGGTTCTTCGGTTCCCGGCCGTTCTCCCGCGTGAACGAGCTCCTGGTCGCCCAGGGAGCCGCTCCGGTGGACTGGTCGCTGACCTGAGCAACAATGTGGTCGTGACTTCTTCCACCCCCCGCTGGTCCCGCTACGTCGCCATCGGCGACTCGTTCACGGAGGGCCTCTGGGACGACCCGGACGGCCGCGAGGCGCCGCAGCGCGGCTGGGCGGACCTGCTGGCCTCCCACCTGTCCGAGCGCCGCGTGGCCTCCGGGCAGGAGCCGCTGCAGTACGCGAACCTGGCGATCCGCGGCCGGCTGCTCAAGTCGATCCTGGTCGAGCAGGTCCCCGCGGCGCTCKAGCTGAAGCCGGACCTGGTGAGCCTGGTCGGCGGCGGCAACGACATCCTGCGGCCCACCGCCGACATCGACCGGATGGCCCGCAACCTCGAGGCCGCGGTGGTCCGGCTGCGGGGGGCCGGTGCCGACGTGCTGCTGGGCACCGGCGTCGACGCGGCCGACAGCCCCTTGGTCCGGGCCACCCGCAGCCGGGTCGCCATCTTCGACGCGCTCATCTGGTCGATGGCCCGCCGGCACGGCGCCTACGTCGTCGACCTGTGGGGCATGCGCTCCCTGCGCGACTGGCGCATGTGGGCCGAGGACCGCATCCACCTCACCACCGACGGGCACGCGCGGGTGGCGCAGGCCGCGCTGGTCGGGCTGGGTCTCGAGCCCGACGACGCCGGGTGGGACGACCCTCTGACACCCCTGCCGCCGACCCCGCGGATGCAGAAGGCCCGCGAGGACGCCGCCTGGGTGCGCGAGCACGTCTACCCGTGGGCGACCCGCCGGCTGCGCGGGAAGTCGTCCGGAGACGAGCGCGTGCCCAAGCGGCCGGAGCTCTCGCCGCTGGACTGACCCGTCAGGGGACGGTGCAGAGGATCCCGGGCGTCCCGGTCCGGTTCTCGACGAACGACACGTAGACGTTCGGCGTCGCGCCGAGGTTCGCCGGGAGCCTGCCGCTGAACGTCGGCAGCGCGGAGCAGCTCGACGAGACGGTGCCCGAGTTGTTGATGCCCGTGAGGCCCGCGTTGGACCACGACCACCACGTCGGCGCGCCCGTGATCGTCACCGTGAAGGCGATGTACTGCGTGTTCGTGATGCCAGGAGCGCTGAACTTGGTCTGGAAGTTGCCCTGGCCGGAGCCCGAGCTGCCCCAGAAGTCGGCGCTGACCGGYCCGGTGACCGTGCAGGGCTTGGAGGCGTCGACCGAGCCGTCGCTGTTGCGGACCAGGCACGAGGTCAAGGGCCCGGCGGGCGGCGTGTACGTCCACGCGGTGCGCATCCCCCAGGTCCCGATGGTCAGCGCGACCCCGGTCACCTCCGAGGGCGTGAAGCGGTCGGCCGTGGCGAGGGTGATGGTGGTGGTCGGCGACGATGCCGACGCGGCCGTGAGG
>NZ_JBFULZ010000015.1:0-38397 GCF_054049635.1 Cellulomonas sp. P5_C6
GGGCGCGACGCCCGCGTGGATCCAGCCCCGCAGGTGCGGCTTGACGGTGTCCGCCACGCGCTCCACCAGCCCCGACTGCTCCTCGGTCGCCGAGGGCGACGTGGCCGCGGGCTGCGCACCCGGGGTTCCCGGGGCGGGCACGGGGGAGGAGCTCATGGACCGGACTCGATTCGTCAGCGGGAACCTACGACACCGTAGGTTACGACACCGTAGGTAGAGGTGTCGACCGCGGTGCCGGGGACTCGGGCGGTCGGCGTGGGGGTCGTCGGGAACCCTGTCCCGACGCTCCCGAACGTACCGCGCGCGGCGCGAGCGACCCAACGGGCGGCGGCGCCGGACACGGGTCCGCGGGGCCTGCGCGACGAGTACGGTGAGCGGGTTCCGGTCGCCCGATCCGAGGAGTGCGCGTGCGTCTGCCCCACCCGCTCTACGGGCTGTACGAACGCCGGCTGGCGGCGTCCCTCCCGAAGGACGGGCTCCCGCGCCACGTCGGGGTCATCCTCGACGGCAACCGCCGCTGGGCGCGCAGCGTGGGGGAGTCCACCCGGCACGGGCACCAGGCCGGCGCGGACAAGATCGCCGACCTGCTGCAGTGGAGCGAGGACATCGGCGTCGAGGTGGTGACGCTGTGGATGCTGTCCACCGACAACCTCGCCCGCGGGGCCGACGAGCTCGAGCAGCTGCTCGGGATCATCGAGGACGCGGTCGGGTCGCTCGCGGCGACGGGGCGCTGGCGGATCCAGGCCGTCGGCGCGCTCGAGCTCCTGCCGGACCAGACGGTCAAGGCCCTGGTCTCCGCGGAGGAGGCGACCGCCGACGTCATCGGGCTGCACGTCAACGTCGCGGTCGGGTACGGCGGTCGGCGCGAGATCGCGGACGCGGTGAAGTCGTTCCTGCGCGAGCACGCCGACGCGGGGTCGAGCCTCGACGAGCTGGCGGAGGCGTTCGACGTCGAGCACATCGCCGAGCACCTCTACACCAAGGGCCAGCCGGACCCCGAGCTGGTCATCCGCACCTCCGGCGAGCAGCGGCTCGGGGGGTTCCTGCTCTGGCAGAGCGCGCACTCGGAGTTCTACTTCTGCGAGGCGTACTGGCCCGACTTCCGGCGCGTGGACTTCCTCCGGGCGGTCCGCGCGTACGCCGCGCGGGAGCGTCGCGGCGGTCGCTGAGGCCGATCGGGTTAATTGTGTCGGGGCCCGTGGGCGGTCCCCGGGCCCGTCCGAGGGCGGCCTTGGTGCTCCCACCTGCGGCTCCGCCTCGCCGGGGCGCCGACGTCGGCCGGCGGGCCGCGTACCGCTCAGATGAACAGCGTGTAACCACTTCGCGTGTCGTGCCGGAGGCGCCGCGGGCCGGGCTTATGTTCCGGCGTAGAGGACGGCGACCGCCGTCCCCGGGAGGCCAGCCCATGGAGCATCTGCTCCGGGAGGTGGGCCGGATCCGGCCCTCGGCCGACCGCCCCCGTCCCGTCGCCGTTCGTCGGTGCGTGGTCCTGCTCTGGCAGGACGCCGGCGTCCGGTGCCCGTCGCGGCGCACGTAGCGCCGGAGGGAGCCTGCCGTGGTCAGCAACGCGCAGAACGACATCGAGCCCACGACGTCCGAGGTCGCGACCGAAGGTCGCCGGACGCACGTGCTGGACACCTCGGTCCTGCTGTCCGACCCGCGGGCGATCCTGCGCTTCGCCGAGCACGACGTGGTGCTGCCCGTCGTGGTCATCACGGAGCTCGAGGCGAAGCGTCACCACGCCGAGCTGGGCTACTTCGCCCGCGCCGCCCTGCGGATGCTGGACGACCTGCGCATCGAGCACGGCCGCCTCGACACCCCGATCCCCCTGGGCGAGGACGGCGGCACCCTGCGCGTCGAGCTCAACCACACCGACCCGACCGTCCTGCCGGCCGGCTTCCGGCTGGGCGACAACGACACCCGGATCCTCGCGGTCGCGGCCAACCTCGCCGCCGAGGGCCGGGACGTCACGGTCGTCTCCAAGGACCTGCCGATGCGCGTCAAGGCGTCCGCGGTGGGTCTGCGTGCCGAGGAGTACCGCGCCGAGCTGGCGGTGGACTCGGGCTGGACCGGGATGGACGCGCTCGACCTGGCCGAGCAGCAGATGGCGACCCTCTGGGAGCACGAGACGGTCGCGCTCGCGGACATCCCCTCCGGCTTCACGGCGGGCAGCCCGAACCCGAACGACCTGCTGTGCCACACCGGCGTCGTGCTGCACAGCCCTCGCGGCTCGGCCCTGGGCCGTGTGACCGCGGACAAGCACGTGCAGCTGGTCCGCGGCGACCAGGACGTCTTCGGCCTGCACGGCCGCAGCGCCGAGCAGCGCATCGCGATCGACCTGCTGCTCGACGAGGAGATCGGCATCGTCTCCCTCGGCGGCCGCGCCGGGACCGGCAAGTCGGCGCTCGCGCTGTGCGCGGGGCTCGAGGCCGTGCTCGAGCGCCGGCAGCACCGCAAGGTCATGGTGTTCCGGCCGCTGTACGCGGTCGGCGGCCAGGACCTGGGCTACCTGCCCGGCAGCGCCGACGAGAAGATGAACCCCTGGGCGCAGGCCGTCTTCGACACCCTCGGGGCGCTGGTCTCCAAGGAGGTCGTCGAGGAGATCATGGACCGCGACATCCTCGAGGTCCTGCCGCTCACCCACATCCGCGGGCGCTCGCTGCACGACGCGTTCGTGATCGTCGACGAGGCCCAGTCGCTCGAGCGCAACGTCCTGCTCACCGTGCTGTCCCGCATCGGTCAGAGCTCGCGCGTGGTCCTCACGCACGACGTCGCCCAGCGCGACAACCTGCGGGTCGGCCGGCACGACGGCGTCGCGGCCGTCATCGAGGCGCTCAAGGGCCACCCGCTGTTCGCGCACATCACGCTGACCCGTTCGGAGCGCTCGCCGGTCGCGGCGCTCGTGACGGAGCTGCTGGAGGGCATCGAGGTCTGAGGCCCGCGACGACGCCCGGGTCCGCTGCGGACCCGGGCGTCCGCGCGTTCGAGGGAAGCGTTGTCCGGTGTGCCCTGGACCGTCCCGGTGGCCGCGGGTGAAGTCCTGCCGGTGGGCAGCCGATCGGTCCGGAGCGCGGCCCGGCGCTCACTACGCTTCCCCCCGATCCACACACGGCCCGACCCCTGAGTCGCGCCCGAACACGCGCCCAGGAGGCCATCCATGAGCACCAACGCACCGTACGGCGTCGAGACCGTCAGCCCGAAGCTCCTGCTGCCCGCCAGCCTGCTGTGCTTCTTCCTCGGCACGCTCGGCATCCACCGCTTCTACGTCGGCAAGGTCGGCACCGGGATCGCGATGATCCTGACGCTCGGCGGCCTCGGCGTGTGGACCCTGGTGGACTTCATCATGCTGCTCGTCGGCGCGTTCAAGGACAAGAACGGCCTGCCGCTCAAGCAGTGGACCTGAGCACCCCGACGTCTCTTTGAGGCGTGTCGCGACGACGCCCGGGTTTCCCTGAGGGAGCCCGGGCGGAGCTGGAGCCGGTAGTGGCGCCGGTCCTCGGGGTCCCGCTCGCGCGAGATCCAGCCGCGGCCCTCGAGCCCGCCGGCGAGCCTGCTCACGGTGCTCTTCTCCAGCCCCAGCCGGGCCGCGAGCTCCTGCTGGGAGAGCGCGCCCGCCTCGGCCAGCTCCCCGAGCGCGAACGTCTCGGACAGCGAGAGCCGCACGCCGGCGTGCTCGTGCTGGGTCTGCACGGCGTCCAGCAGGCCGCTCGTGCGGGCGAGCTGCTGGAAGAACCGGCGAAGATCGTCGTCCGGAAAGGTTGTGTCGTACAACTGCTGCGCCTACGCTCTCCCTAAGAGTTGTGAAGCACAACTGTATCGGAGAGCCTGATGACGACCGTGACGCACCGCGCCCGCGAGAGCATGTTCGGTCTCGTGCACCACCCCGCGCAGTACAGCCGGTTCGCCGGCCACCTCGCCGCGAGCCTGTACCGGCGGGTCGCCCGCGACGTCGACGGCCTCGCGCTGCCGCCGGGCGCGCGGGTGCTCGACGTCGGCACGGGGCCGGGCGCGTTGCCGAGGCTGCTCGCCGACGACCGTCCCGACCTGCAGATCGACGCGATCGACCTCTCCCCGGACATGATCGCGCAGGCCACCGGGTCGGCCCCGGCGTCCGTGACCTTCGCGGTCGCCGACGTCGCCCGGCTGCCGTGGCCGGACGCCACGTTCGACCTCGTGGTGTCGACCATCAGCCAGCACCACTGGGTCGACCCGACCGCTGGCATGGCCGAGGTGCGGCGGGTGCTCCGCCCGGGCGGACGGGCGTGGGTCTACGACTTCCGCTGGGCGCTCACGCGGGCGCAGCGCGCCGCAGAGCCGCTCGACGCCGACACCGCGGTGGCTCGACAGAGCCCGCTGTCGGGCTCGGAGTGGTTCAGCCCGATCGGTCGCGTGGTGCTGCGGCCGGCGTGACCGCGCTCAGCCCTCGACCAGCCGCCCGTCCGCGAGGTTCAGCACCCGGTCCGCCAGCGAGACCATGAGCGGGTCGTGGGTCGAGACGATGGCCGTCATGCCCTCCGCCTCGACGACCGCCCGGATCAGGGCCATCACCGCCTTGCCCGTCTCGGTGTCCAGCTGGCCGGTCGGCTCGTCGGCGACCAGCAGGCGGGGGGAGTTGGCCAGCGAGCGGGCGATGGCCACCCGCTGCTGCTGGCCGCCGGACATCTCGCCGGGCCGCTGCAGGGCGTGCGGGCCCAGGCCGACCAGGTCGAGCAGCAGCTGCACGCGCGCCTCGCGGTCCTTGGTGGGCAGCTTGCGCAGCCGCAGCGGCACGCCCACGTTCTCGGCCGCCGACAGCACGGGCACCAGCCCGAACGTCTGGAACACGAACGAGACCACGTCGCGCCTCAGCTCGACCAGGCCGCCCTCGTCGAGCGTCGACACCTCGCGCCCGTCGACGACCACGCGGCCCTCGTCGGGGCGGTCGAGGCCGCCGATCACGTTGAGCAGGGTCGTCTTGCCCGAGCCCGACCGGCCGACCAGCGCGACCAGCTCACCGGGCTGGATCGTGAACGAGACGTCGCGCAGGGCGTGCACCGCGCCGGTGCCGGAGCCGTAGGTCCGGCTCACGTGCTCGACGCGGACCACGGCGTCGGTCGCGCCGGGCGTCGTGGGTGCGGGGGCGGTGGTCGCGGTGCTCATCGGGAGGCCTCCGGGTCGGGCGTGAGCGGCTCGGCGGCCGAGTGCCGGCCGGACCGGCGGGGCGTCGCGTCGTCGTCCGCCGGTGGTGCCACGGGGGAGGGCGGGCCGCCGACCTCCCGCGCCGGCACYGGGCGGTCCGGCCACAGCGACACGTGCGACTCCTCCAGAGCGAGCCGCACGCGCCCGACCAGGTTCAACGCGTCCCGGTACTCCTGGGGCAGCTGCACCCGACCGGCGCGGTCGAGCACCGCGAGCTCCTCGGCCACCACGTGCTCGGTGCCGTCCTCGCGCGTGTGCGTGCGGCGCACGGTCTCCGAGCTGGTGCGGCCGTCGCGGATGGCCACGGTGCGCTGCACGTGCTCGCTGACGCCGGGGTCGTGGGTGACGACGACGACCGTGGTGCCCAGCTCGCGGTTGACCGTCCGCAACCCCTCGAGGACGTCGTGCGAGGTGGCGGAGTCGAGCTCGCCGGTGGGCTCGTCGGCGAACAGGACCTGCGGGGAGTTGGCCAGGGCCACGGCGATCGCGACGCGCTGCTGCTCGCCGCCGGACATCTGCCCCGGCCGGCGGTCGGCGCAGTAGCCGACGCCGAGCACGTCGAGCAGGTCGGCGGCACGGCGGTCCCGCTCCTTGCGCCGGACCCCGGACAGGGCGAGCGGGAAGGCGACGTTCTCCGTGGCCGTGAGGTACGGCACGACGTTGCGGGCGGTCTGCTGCCAGACGAACCCGACCATCGAGCGCCGGTATTCCACCCGCTGCGCGCTCGACATCGCCATGAGGTCCCACGGACCCACCCGCACCCGCCCGGCCGTCGGCACGTCGAGGCCGGACAGCACCGACAGCAGGGTCGACTTGCCGGACCCGGAGGCGCCGACGATCGCGACGAGCTCCCCGTCCTCGACCAGCAGGTCCAGGCCCTGCAGCGCCTGCACCTCGACCCCCTCGGACTGGTAGATGCGCACCAGCGAGTCGCAGACGATCAGCGCGTGCTCGCCGAACGTCCCCGTGCGCTGCCGGGCCCGCTCCTCGAGCGCGCCCAGCGCGGTCTCCGTGACAGTCACGTGTGCCTCCCTCGCGTCGTCCGTCCCTGCATGAACCGTCATCGCTCGCCCACCCTCAGCACCTCACCCAGCCGGTCACGCCGCCGCACGGCCGACTCGACCACCACGGCGACCGCGAGCGCGACCAGCACGACCGCCGCCGCGCCCACGATCGGGACCCAGGTGACCTGCAGGACCGTCGCCTCGGCCGCGCCGGTGACGAGGTCGAGCCCGAGCGCCCCGATGAGCATCCACGGCACCGCGATGCCGACGGCGGTCCCCGCGACCAGGGCGGCGACCGCCAGCGGGGCGAGCTCACCGAACGTCATGGCGCGCGCCGTGCGGCCGTCGAGCCCCAGGGTGCGCAGGGCCGAGAGCGTCCGGCCGCGCTCGCGCGACGTCGCCACCACGGTGAGCACCAGCGCGATGGCGGCGTAGCCCGCGAGCGCGATGCCGACCGCGACGAGCAGGTCCACCAGGCCGGCGGTCAGCGGCGACGAGCGCCACGTGCTGAGCCAGGTGGTCCGCTCGGTGACCGTGATCCCGGGATCGTCGGTCAGCGCAGCCGCCCGCACCGCGTCGACGGCGCCCGGGCCGGCCACCCAGGCGACGGAGGCGGGCAGGTCGATCCCGCTGACGGCCGCGTAGCGCGCGCGGTCGACGATGACGATCGCGTCGGTGTCGGAGGGGGCGTCGTCCGCCTTCTCGGCGACGGTCGGCGGGTGCTGGGCGGTGCCGACCACGTCCAGGTCGAGGAACCGGGACTTGCCCATCACGGCCGGCTGGATCAGCTCGGCCGTCCGCTGGAGCGCCGGGGTGATGAGGGCGGGCACGTCCGAGCCCGAGGCGTCGCCGAGACCGGCGAGACCGGCGTCGACCGGTCGCCCGGCCGCGGTCAGGACGGCGGCGAGGTCGGCCGCGTCGACCAGGATCAGCTGCGCCTTGGTGCCGCTCTCGCGCCCGAACGTCCGGCTCCCGAGCGGGATGGCGCCGGCGACGGCGGTGACCCCGGGCTCGTCGCGCAGCGCGTCCAGCGTCTCGGTCGGGATGGTGCCGTCGAGCCGGACGGGTGCGCCGACGACGATGTCGGCCGCCGCGAGCTGACCGCGCTGCACGGTGACGGCGGTCGTCCCGCAGAAGACCACGAGCGCGACGGCGACGGTGAGCGTGAGCAGCGGGACGCGCGTGCCCGCCGTGCTGCTCGCCCGGGCCGTCGCGATGACGGGCACCAACCCGCGCCGGTGGGCGGCGAGCCCGGACAGGCCGCGCAGGATCGGCGGCAGCGCACGGGAGGCCAGCAGGGTCGCGGCGCACGCGAGGAGCACGGGGGTCGAGGCCAGCAGGAGGTCGACGCCGCCGGTCGCGGTCTGCAGCAGGCCGCGCGCGTGGACGGACACCAGCGCCGCGGCGGCGACCGCGACGACGGCGAGCTCGGCGGTCAGCCGGCGCACCCGGCGTCGGCGCAGGACGCGCTCGCGGTCGGACCGGTTGGCCGGCAGCCTGCGCCCGGTCCAGGCCCCGCGGACCACCCGACCGGCGGAGATCGGGGGCGCCAGCACGGCGACGACGGCGACCATCGCCGCGACCGTCCACGACCCGCGGGCGTCGGGTTCGAGCAGCCACGCGCCCAGCGCGCCGACCGCGGTGGCCAGGACGACCAGCGGCACGCTCTCGACCAGGGCGCGCACGGCCACGGAGGCCACGGACGCGCCGCGGGCCCGCTCGGAGAGCAGGAACGTCTCCCGGCGCACCACCAGCAGGCGGGCCGCGAGCACGAGCGCGAGCGCGCCGACCACGGCGAGCCCGATCAGCAGCACCGAGGCCTGCGCGGTCCCGGCGACCAGCCGAGCGTCGGCGGCGCGGAGCACGGCGCCCAGCTCGGTCGTCACCGCCGGCGTCTGCCCGTCCGAGCCCGTGAGCGAGGCCGCGCCGCTGGTCAGCTGCACGACCGCCCGCTCGACGTCGTGCGTGTCGGTGGCCAGCAGGTGGTCGGGTTCCGCGGGGAACCGGTAGATCGTCTTGATGGCTCCGCGCGGCATCCCCAGCAGCATGTCGGGCAGCGAGGCGTCGGACAGGAGCAGGCCGACCCGGCCGGCGGCGGCCGCGGCCACCGGCGTGGGGACCTCGTCCAGCAGGTCGGGGTGGCCGGACCACACGGGGGAGTCCGGGTCGAGCGGCTCGTACAGGCCGGTGACCAGCACATCGACGGCGCCGAGCCTCGGACCCTTGACCGCGAACCGGTCGCCCACGGTGATGCCGACCCTGTCCGCGGCCGCGGCCGACAGGCCGACCTCGACGACCCTCGGGTCCTCGCCGGTGGGCACCGCGTGGGGCTGGTCGGCGACCGTCGGTGCCGGGGACGCCCGCGGCTCGAGACCGGTGACCCACCGCACGACCTCGCGAGGCGAGCCGTACGCGACGTGCTCGAGGCGGGTGGCGAGCAGCCCGGAGGTGGTGTCGATCGTGACGGCTGGACTCTGCACGGCCGTCACGGGCGCGCCGGTGACGTCCGCGACGGCCGCCGGCAGGGACTGCGCCATGGTGGTCGCGGCATTGGCGACGAGGGTGGCGGCGTCGTCCTGGCGGCCGTCCGCGGAGCCGGGCGCCGAGCTGACGGTGGCCACGACGTCCGCCGCGGGCCCGGCGTCCAGCACGGCCTGCTGGACGCCCTCGTCGGCCATCCGCAGCACCACCCGGGGGACCACGAGCGAGAGGAGCACCGTGACCGCGAGGAGCAGCGCGGACAACGTGAGCAGGCCCGCGTCCTGGCGGCTGCGTCGCCGCGCGACGAGGACACCGTCGGCGGTGGCCGCGCGCCAGCCCACGGCGGCGCGTCCCGAGAGCACGGTCATCGCTCGTCCCCCAACCGCAGCAGCTCGCCGGACGCCTTGCGCAGCAGCAGGTTCGTGGTGAGCGCGACGGCGGTGCCGACGAGCACGACCAGCAGCGTCACCAGCGCGAGCTCGGCGGTCCACGGCCAGTCCACGATCACCTGCGGGACGGGCCGACCGCCCGTCGCCGAGACGGTGACCAGCGGGGCGACGACGTGCGCGAGCAGGGCGCCGAGCGCGAGGCCCGCCGCGAGCCCGAGGGTGCCCAGGATGACGTGCTCGACCAGCACCGACCGCACGAGCGCGGGCCGGGACGTACCGAGTGCCTGCAACCGCGCGAGCTCGAGTCGGCGGGTGCGCACCGCGACGGTCGCGCTCATCGCGAAGCCCGCCACCGCGAGCGCCAGCGCCGCGAACGTGACGATCCACAGCGCGGCCTGCACGCCGACGCGCAGGGGGCCCTCGATCGCCGTCGTGCGGACCTCGACCCGGCTGGTGGCCACGCCCAGCTCGTCGGCCACCACCTGGTCCACCACCGCGGACGCACCGTCGTCGGGGACCTGGAGCCACCACTCGTCGAGCAGCGGCTCGGTCCACGCCGACATCAGCGCCGAGCGCGTGAGCAGGTCGCGGTCCACCAGCAGCCCCGCCCCCCGGGGCATCCCCGGCAGGTACGGGACCTCGCGCTCGATCACGACCGGCACGGGCGCGCCGCCCAGGTCCAGCTGCAGGTGGTCGCCCACCTTCGCCGCGAAGGCCGCCAGCATGGTGTCCGTCGCGACCACCGGCACGACCCCGGGGTCCGCGAACGTCGTGGCGGCCATCCGGGCCTGCCCGAACAGCAGCGCGACCGAGTCGACCCGTGCGGTGAGGTGCAGGCCGTCGTCCTTCATCCCGGCCGCCACGAGCGGGCGTCGGCCGCGGTCGCTCGGGGGCGCGGTGCCGGTCCAGTCCGCGGTGCCGAGCGGGACGGGGGTCACGTCGTCGGCCGTGGCGCCGACCGCCCGCAGGTTGGTCACGCTCACGGCCAGCCCGGTCGTCTGCTGGCCGTTGCCCAGCTGCGCGGCGTCCGTGCTGTCCGCGAGGGCCTGCGCGATCACGGCGACCAGGCGCAGCCCGGCGGCCGTCGCCGGCAGCGGGACGGCGACGTCGGTGGTGGCGCCCAGGAGCGGCACGACCGGCAGCACGAGCGGCGTCCGGGTCCCGTAGGAGTCCTCGACGACGAGCGTCAGCAGCAGCGTGCCGGACAGGGACGGCGTCGCGACGCTGTTCACGTCGAGCACCAGGGCGGTGGGCGAGCCCGGCAGCGGGATCGCGCCGTCCGGGGTGGTCGGCGACAGCGGCGCGGTGATCTCCCCCCAGGTGGGGGTGATCCTGCCCCGCAGCAGGTCGGCGCCCTGCGTGGTGTCGAGCGCGAGCACGTTGACCGACGCGCCGTTGGTCTCCTCGCCGTCCGTCGGCTGGCCGACGTGGACGCTGCGGAACGACACGGCGCTCGCGGCCTGGGCGCCGGACAGCCCGTCGACCGCGGTCGCCTGCGCGAGCGCCGGGCCGTTCAGCCGGCCGACGCGCACGTCCGTGCCCACCGCCAGGTCGACCTGGTCCGACTGCGAGGTGCGCCAGGTGCTCAGGAACGACTGGGAGAAGGAGCCCACGGCCAGCGCGAGCGTGAGCAGCAGCACGGCCCCGGCGGCCCGGGACGGGCGTCGGCCCACCTCCCAGGCGGCCAGCGGCGCCACCAGCGAGCGGCCGCGCGCGGCGAGGCGTTCGCCGACCGCGGCGACCAGCGGGAGCGCCCGCAGCGCGAGCACGGCGCCGGCCAGGAGCAGCAGGGCGGGCGCGGCGACGAGGATCGGGTCGAGGCGGGCCCCGGCCACGACGGGGGAGCGGTAGGTCTGCAGCTGCCAGACGCCCAGCGCGGCCAGGGCGACCAGCGCGAGGTCGGCCCCGGACCGCGCGAGGCCGCCGCGCCGGTCCTGGCGCACCAGCTGCTGCTCGGCCTCCACCACGCTGCCCCGGCGCCGCAGCAGCGGGCCCAGCAGGACGGCGGCCAGCACGAACGACGAGACGATGCAGGTGACCCACAGGGACACGGGCCGACCGGGGTCGGTGTGCATCCCCGCCCGCTCGAGGGGCCCGAACGAGGTGATGAGCCCGTACAGCAGGCCGGCGAGCCACGGGGACACGAGCGTGGTGATCAGAGCGACGACCGCCGCCTCGAGCGACGCGAGGCCGAGCAGCTGGCGGCCGGACGCGCCTCGGGACGCCATCAGGGTCTGCTCGGGCGCGCGCCGGTCGGCGAGCAGCCGGGCGGCGAGCAGCAGCACGGTCACGGCCAGCACGACGAGCATCAGCCCGACGATCACCAGGCTCACGCGGGTGACCGCGAGGTTGCCCGCGGCGACGTCGATGGTCGTGGCCAGGGAGGACTGGAACGTGCCGGACGGGGCGGTGTCGCCGACGGCCGCGGTCAGGGCGGCCTGGGCGTCGTCGAGCCGGGTCCGCAGCTCGGCGACGGAGCCGGCGGGGGCGCCGACGAGGTCGGGGGAGGCGACGAGGTCCGCGGTCGCCAGGGCGGCCGGACCCTGGAGGGCCTCCGGCACCGCGACGAACGGGCCCCACGCGTCCGTGCTGACGAACCCGAAGCTGCCCGGCACGGGGTAGTTCGGGTCGTGCTCGGCGCCCTGCAGGAGGTCGCGGGTCCAGATGCTGCTCAGCCCGGTGAGCTCGTGGATGCCGGTGACGACGAACCGGGTCTGCTGGTAGGTCGCCGTGTTCTGCACGGCCAGCTCGCTGCCGACGGTCCAGCCGTAGGCGTCCGCGGCGACCTTCGGAACGGCGACCTCGACCCGGCCCTGGTCGTCGGCGGCGGCGGTCGGCCAGGCGCCGGCGAGCAGGTGGGCGTCCGACGGCAGCTGCGGGTTCGCGGCCAGGTAGGACAGCGGCGGGACCCGTCCGCCCTCGCCGACCAGGCGGTACATCGGCGAGGTGAGCCACTGGGTGCGCGTGGCGGGGACCGGGCCCAGCAGCTCGTCGAGGAACGACTCGCCCGCGGCGATCGCGGGGGCCGGGTCGGACGTGTCGAGCGACAGGACGGCGTCGATGTCGGTGGTGCTTGCCGGGGCCCGGTCCAGCGCCGTGTCGAGGGCGCTGTGCCCGCTGGTGAACAGCAGGAGGGCGAACGTGCCGAGCAGCGAGGCGCCGACGAGCGCGACGGCCAGTACCGTCGCCAGGAGGGTCCGCTGGGCGGCGGCACGATGGCGCAGCACCCGCAGGCTCCAGCCCATGGCCACCTCCTCCGACGTCCTCGTCACGGGCGCGCACGATCGTCTTCTCGAGGCGCGCGGTCCGGTGATCGTAAAGGACCAGGCTGTGGGTGTGGGAGCGATTCCGCGGATCGGGATCGTCGGGTGGCGCCAGCCTCTTCCGAGGGGTATATTCCCTCCGGAATAGTTGACCTGGAGGTGTCACACATGGCCGAGCTGTCGGCGGTCGCGGTGCTCGTGCTCGGTCTGCTGCACGAGCAGCCGATGCACCCCTACCAGCTGCACCAGACCCTGGTGGAGCGCGGTGACACCCGGATCGTGCGGGTCAACGCAGGCGCCGTCTACCACGGCGTCGAGCGCCTGGAGCGGGACGGGCTGGTTGCCGTCGTCGGCACCGACCGCTCCGGCAAGCGCCCCGAGCGCACCACCTACGGGATCACGGACGCCGGCCGCGCGGCCTTCGCCGAGCGGCTGATCTCCCTGCTCGGCGACGAGCACCCGGCCTACCCCCTGTTCACGGTCGGTCTGGCCGAGGCGAACGAGCTGCCGGCCGACGTCGTCGTCGAGCAGCTCACCCGCCGGCGCGACCGGAAGTCCGCGCACCTGGGCCGCCTGGAGGTGTCCTACGGGGCTCTCCGGGACCTGGGCCTGCCCCGCCGGTACCTCCTCGACGTCGAGCACGACGTCGCGGTGCTCCGGTCGGAGATCGCATGGCTCGACGGGACGCTCGACGAGCTCGGCGCGGGCGCCCTGGACTGGGGCGCCGCGATGCCGCAGTCGTTCGTCGACGCGAAGCGCGCCCTGCGCGCCGTCGATTCCGAGACACCTCACACGTCTAGCACTCACCAGCCCACATCGAAGGACATCCCATGAGCACCACCACCGAGCAGCCTCGCGCGCTCGTCGACCTCCACGGCCGCAGTCCGTGGAGCATCCTGCCCGCGCTGTGCCTCGGCTTCTTCATGATCATGGTGGACACCACGATCGTGAACATCGCGATCCCGTCGCTGGTCAAGGCCTTCGACGCCGACCTCACGGCCGTCGGCTGGGTCAACAGCGCCTACCTGCTGACGTTCGCCACCCTGCTGCTCGTCACGGGCCGGCTCGGTGACCGGTTCGGGCCGCGGCCCGTCTTCATCGTCGGCCTCGTCGTCTTCACGCTCACCTCGCTGCTCTGCGGCCTGGCCGGCTCGATCGCCCTGCTCATCGCCGCCCGCGCGATCCAGGGCATCGGTGCCGCGCTCATGACCCCGCAGACGATGTCGATGATCACCCGGGTCTTCCCCCCGCAGAAGCGCGGCTCGGCGATGGGCCTGTGGGGTGCCGTCGCCGGCATCGCCACGATCACCGGCCCGGTCCTCGGCGGCCTGCTGGTCCAGACCGTCGGCTGGGAGTGGATCTTCTACGTCAACATCCCGGTCGGCGTCGTCGCGCTGGTGCTCGCCGTCCGCACGCTCCCGACCCTGCCCACCGCCAACCGGTCGTTCGACGGCCTCGGCGTCCTGCTGTCGATCGTCGGCATGTTCCTCGTGGTGTTCGGCATCCAGGAGGGCGCGACCTACGACTGGGGCACCATCACGGGCCCGATCACGGTCTGGGGCGTCGTCGGCGCCGGCGTGCTGGTGCTGGTCGCGTTCGTGCTCTGGCAGCGCCACCGCGGCAGCGACGCGCTGCTGCCGCTGTCGCTCTTCCACCACCGCAACTTCTCGTTGGCCAACGTCTCCGGCTGGGCCGTGACCTTCGCGATGATCGGCATCTTCTTCCCGTTCACGCTCTACCTGCAGGAGGTCCTGGGCCTCAGCCCCCTGAACGCCGCGCTCGTCGGCCTGCCGGGGTCGTTGATCTCGGGCGTCGTCGCGCCGTTCGCCGGCCGCCTGTCGGACAGGATCGCCGGTAAGTGGGTCGTCGCCAGCGGGTTCGCCATCCTCGTCGTCGCGATCACGTGGCTCGCGCTCGCGGTCCAGCCCGACGCGCCCGTGTGGCACCTCGTGGTCCCGATGGTGTTCTTCGGTGTCGGCACGGGCGCCCTGTTCTCGCCGCTGGCCAACCTGGCCACCTCGGGTCTCGACGGACGCACCGCCGGCGCGGGCGCCGGCACGTTCAACACGACGCGTCAGATCGGTGGCGTCATGGGGTCGGCCGCCATCGTCGCGATGCTCACGTCGCGCCTCGCGGTCACCATCCCCGCGGCGGCGCAGGACGCGGCCGGCCAGCTGCCGGAGGAGTTCCGCAAGCCGTTCGTCGAGGGGTTCGCCTCCGGCAGCTTCGCCAACGGCGCCGCCCCGCAGCTGCCGTCCTCGGTGCCGGCCGACGTGGCCGCGCACATCCAGGACGTCGCGCTGCAGGCCGTGCACTCGGGCTTCGCGACCGCGGTCACGCAGACGATGCTGCTCACCGTCGCGGTCCTGGGCGTCGGGCTCGTCGCCAGCCTGGCCATGAAGGGCGGCCGCCCGGCGCACCACGGGCCGGCGTCGGCTCCGGCGTCCGCGCCGGTCCCCGTCGAGGCCTGACCGGTACGACGAAGGCCCCGGTCCGAGGACCGGGGCCTTCGTCGACTCACGCCTTCGTCACGCCTGCGGCGGGCGCGTCATGCTCAGCACGTCGAGGGCCGTGTCCAGCTGCGCCTCGGTGACCTCGCCGCGCTCGACGAAGCCCAGGTCGACGACCGCCGCGCGGACCGTGATCCCGTGCTTGACGGCGTGCTTGGCGATCTTCGCGGCCGCCTCGTAGCCGATCACGCGGTTCAGCGGCGTGACGATCGACGGCGACGACTCGGCCAGCGCACGCGCCCGCTCGACGTTGGCCACCAGCCCGGTCACCGTCTTGTCGGCGAGCAGCCGCGACGCGTTGGCCAGCAGCCGGACCGACTCGAGCACGCCCGCGGCGATGACCGGGATCTGCACGTTCAGCTCGAACGACCCGCTCGCACCGGCCCAGGCGACCGTGGCGTCGTTGCCGACGACGCGCGCCGCCACCATGAGCACCGCCTCGGGGATCACCGGGTTGACCTTGCCGGGCATGATCGACGAGCCGGGCTGCAGGTCGGGGATCGCGATCTCGCCSAGGCCSGTGTTGGGGCCGGAGCCCATCCAGCGCAGGTCGTTGCAGATCTTGGTGAGGCTGACCGCGATSGTGCGCAGCGCGCCSGACAGCTCGACCAGCCCGTCGCGSGAGCTCTGCGCCTCGAAGTGGTCGCGCGCCTCSGTCAGCGGCAGACCSGTGTCCTCGCGGAGCAGCTCGATCACGCGCTGCGGGAAGCCGGCGGGCGTGTTGATCCCGGTGCCGACGGCCGTGCCCCCCAGCGGGACCTCGGCCGCGCGGGGGAGCGCGGACTGCAGGCGCTCGATGCCGTACCGGATCGCGGCACCGTACCCGCCGAACTCCTGGCCCAGCGTCACGGGCGTGGCGTCCATCAGGTGCGTGCGGCCCGACTTCACCACGGTCACCCACTCGACGGCCTTCGCCTCGAACGCCTCGGCCAGGTGCTCCAGCGCCGGGATCAGGTCACGGACCACGCCGGCGGTCGCGGCGACGTGCACCGACGTCGGGAAGACGTCGTTCGACGACTGCGACGCGTTGACGTGGTCGTTCGGGTGCACGTCGCGCCCGAGGATCCGACCCGCCAGGGTGGCCAGCACCTCGTTGGTGTTCATGTTGGAGCTGGTGCCCGAGCCGGTCTGGTAGACGTCGATGGGGAAGTCCCCGTCGTGCGCGCCGGWGGCCACGTCATCAGCGGCGGCGACGATGGCGTCCGCGAYGTCCTGGTCCAGCACGCCCAGCTCGGCGTTCGCGCGGGCCGCCGCCTTCTTGATGCGGGCGAGGGCTTCGATGTGGCTGCGCTCGAGGCGGTCGCCCGAGATCGGGAAGTTCTCGACGGCCCGCTGGGTCTGTGCGCGGTAGAGGGCGTCGACCGGGACGCGCACCTCGCCCATCGTGTCGTGCTCGATGCGGAACTCAGAAGTCATGCCCAACATCCTGCCGCACCCGCCGGGGTGACCCGACCCGGCGTGACGCAATCGGCGTGCGGTCGGCCTCGGCGGCCCGGCACCATGACGCCATGGACTCCCCGTGCCCCGCCGAGAGGTTCCTCGACCACGGACGGCTCGTCCGCACGCCCCGGCGCCTCGGCGACCGGTCGCTCGTGCTCGAGCACCTGGCGTCGCGCGTGCTGGCGCCCGGTGAGCGGGGCTCGGAGGTCGAGCTCACGGAGCGTCTTGCCGCGTTCACCGACGACCCGGTCCGGCTGCGGCGCGACATGGTCGAGGCCGGTCTGGTGGGGCGGCGGGCGGACGGCTCGGCGTACTGGCGCGAGCGGAGCACCCCGCACGACGACGAGGACGGCGCGCGGCCCCGGCCCGCCGACCCCTGGCCCTGAGCTCAGTCGCCGAGCTCGCCCGCGGCCTCGGTCAGGTGCACGGTGCCGTCGGCGAGCGTGTACTCGAGGCCGACGACGGCGACGCGCCCCTCCTTGATCGCCTCGGCGAGCGACCGTGAGTAGCCCTGCAGCATCCGGACCGTGTGCTTGACGTGCTCGTGGCCGAGCACCGCGGGGTCGAGGGTGTCCAGCGCACCGAGCCCGCCGCCGGCCAGGTTGACGATGCTGGGGATGACCCGGTCGACGATGGCGCGCACGAACCCCGTGGGCAGCTCGCCCGTGGTCAGTGCCGTGGTCGCCGCCGCGACGGCTCCGCAGCTGTCGTGACCCAGCACGACGACCAGCGACGCACCCAGGACCTCGACGCCGTACTCGATCGAGCCGATGACCGTGGTGTCCAGCACGTGGCCGGCCGTGCGGACCACGAACACGTCGCCGAGCCCCTGGTCGAAGATGATCTCGGCCGCCACCCGGGAGTCCGAGCACCCGAAGATCACCGCGAACGGGTACTGCGCGGCGCTCACCTCGGCGCGGTGGTCGACCCCCTGGGAGGGGTGCAGCATCTCGCCGCGGACGAAGCGTTCGTTCCCCTCGCGCAGCGCGGACCAGGCTTCGGCGGGAGTCGTGGGGCGTGGCACGGCGCCATCGTCGCAGGTCCCACGCCTGCTCTGCAGCCCGTGTTCAGCACTCGGGTGCACCGGTTCCACTGGCGCGCCCCCTCCGAACGGGTGTAGCCCTTGGGTGTGAGGCATCGACGCCTCGGGTCGGGGGGTGCGCCGTGCGACGTCGGACGCGAGGTCTTGCCATCGCGCTGGCGGTGGGGCTCGTCGCTCCGTTGGCTGCCTGTGCCGGGTCCGGGTCCGGGACCCCGGTCCTCACCTGGTACATCAACCCGGACGACGGCGGGCAGGCGGAGATCGCCAAGCAGTGCACCGAGGCCGCCGGGGGTGCCTACACGATCGAGGTGTCGGTCCTGCCGCGCGACGCCAGCGCCCAGCGCGAGCAGCTGGCCCGTCGCCTGGCCGCCAAGGACTCGTCGATCGACATCATGAGCCTCGACCCGCCGTTCATCCCCGAGATGGCCGAGCCCGGCTTCCTGGCACCGGTGCCCGACGACGTCGCGGCGAAGGTCACGCAGAACGTCGTCGCCGGCGCCCTGGCCGGTGCGACGTGGAAGGACAAGCTCGTCACCGTGCCCTTCTGGGCGAACACCCAGCTGCTCTGGTACCGCAAGTCCGTGGCGACCGCGGCGGGGCTCGACCCGGCGAAGGCGCCGGTGACGTGGGACCAGATCATGAAGGCGGCCAAGGACCAGGACAAGTACCTGGCCGTGCAAGGCACCAAGGCCGAGTCCCTCACCGTGTGGATCAACGCGCTCGTCGCGTCCGCCGGCGGGAAGATCCTCGAGAACCCCGAGGCTCCGGCCGAAGAGATCACGCTCGGGCTGGAGACGCCCGCGGGCGAGGCCGCGGCGACGATCATGGGCACGATCGGCAAGGAGAACCTCGGCGGTCCCGCCCTCCCGACCGAGGACGAGGGCGCCTCGCTGGCCATCTTCCAGGGCGACAAGGGCTCGTTCATGGTCAACTGGCCGTTCGTCTGGTCGGCCACGAAGGCCGGCGTCGAGGACGGCACGTTCCCCCAGTCCCTGCTCGACGACATCGGCTGGGCGCTCTACCCGCAGGTGACGGCGGACAAGCAGACGGCGCCCCCGTACGGCGGGATCAACCTGGGGATCGGCGCCTTCAGCAAGCACGTCGACCTGTCGTACCAGGCGGCCGAGTGCATCGTGACCCCCGAGCACCAGGCGCAGTACTTCGCGACGAACGGCAACCCGCCGTCCAACACGACGTCGTACGACGACCCCGCGGTCAAGGCAGCCTTCCCCATGGCGGACGTCATCCGGCAGTCCCTCGAGCTCGCCGTGCCCCGGCCGCAGACCCCGTACTACAACGAGGTGTCCACCGGCCTGCAGCAGACCTGGCACCCGCCGAGCTCGGTGACCCCGGAGGTCACGCCGAAGGAGTCGACCGACCTCATCACCGCCGTGCTGCGAGGGGAGCAGCTGCTATGAGCAGCCAGGTCCAGACGAAGACGCCCGGCGGGCCCCCGCCGGACCTGCGCGACGCGGCGGCCAAGGCGGGCCGGAGCGACCGGTCGCGGTCCGAGGCCCGGCTCGGCTGGCTGCTGGCGGGTCCGGCGTTCGTCGTCATGCTGGCCGTCACGCTGTACCCGATCCTGCAGGCCTTCTACGACTCCCTGTTCCACTTCCGGCTCACCGCGCCGGACGACAAGCGCTGGGCGGGGCTGAGCAACTACGCGGTGGTGCTGACCGACCCGCTCTTCTGGCAGGCGCTGGGCGTCACCGTGTTCATCACGGTCGTGACCGTGGTGGTCGAGCTTCTGCTGGGGTTCGCGCTCGCGCTCGTCATGCACCGCGCCATCACGCAGCTGCGCGGCCTGCTGCGCACGGCGATCCTGGTGCCGTACGGGATCATCACCGTGGTCTCGGCCTTCGCGTGGTTCTACGCGTTCGACATCAACTCCGGGTACATCAACCACTGGTTCGCCTGGGTGCCCGGGATCAGCACGGACCTCAACTGGTTCGCCCAGCAGGGCACCAGCCTCTTCGTCATCATCCTGTCGGAGATCTGGAAGACCACGCCGTTCATCTCCCTGCTCCTGCTGGCCGGCCTCTCGCAGGTGCCGACCGAGCTGGAGGAGGCGGCGGAGGTCGACGGCGCGACGTGGTGGCAGCGGCTGACTCGGGTGGTCCTGCCGAACATGAAGGCCGCGATCATGGTCGCGGTCCTGTTCCGGGCGCTCGACGCGTTCCGGATCTTCGACAACGTGTTCATCATGACCAACGGCGCCAACGGCACCGAGGTGCTGTCGCTGCTCGCCTACCGGACGTCGATCGGACGGCTCGAGATCGGCCTCGGGTCCGCGATCTCCGTGCTCCTGTTCCTCTGCGTGATCCTCATCTGCTGGGTCGCGGTCAAGTTGTTCAAGGTCGATCTGGCCGGCGGCGCGAGGGGGGCGGGCTGATGAAGCAGCTGTCGACGAGGGCCAAGATCGCCTGGGCCCTCATCACGATCTTCGTCATCACGTACGCCCTCTTCCCGATCGTCTCGATCTTCGCGACGTCGTTCAAGCTGCCCAGCCAGCTGAACCTCGGGCTGTTCTGGCCGAAGACGTGGTCGACCGTGAACTACGAGGAGATCCTGGCGCCGGGCGGGTCCGCGCAGACGCTGTTCCTGTCCTCGCTGCGCAACTCGATCGGCATCTGCCTGATCGCCAYGGCCATCGCCGTCGTCCTCGCCACGCTCGCGGCCTACGCGATCGCCCGGCTCGACTTCCCCGGCAAGCGGCTGGTCCTGCTCACCGCGCTCGGCGTCTCCATCTTCCCGGTCATCTCGATCGTCACGCCGCTGTTCAACCTGTGGCGGAACATCGGCCTCTACGACACCTGGCTCGGGCTGATCATCCCGTACCTGTCGCTGACGCTCCCGATCTCCATCTGGACCCTCGCGGCGTTCTTCCGCCAGATCCCGTGGGAGCTCGAGCAGGCCGCGCAGGTCGACGGGGCCACCACGTGGCAGGCCTTCCGCAAGGCGATCGTGCCGCTCGCCGCCCCCGGGGTGTTCACCACCGCGCTGATCGCGTTCTTCATCGCCTGGAACGACTTCGTCTACGGCATCTCGCTCACGTCGACCGACCGCGCCCGTCCCGTCCCCGCCGCGCTGGCGTTCTTCACCGGCGCCTCGCAGTTCGAGGAGCCGACGGGGTCGATCTCCGCCGCCGCCATCATCGTGACCATCCCGGTGGTCATCCTCGTCCTGCTCTTCCAACGCCAGATCGTGTCCGGCCTGACCCAGGGCGCCGTCAAGGGCTGACGTCCACGCGCGCAGTCCGTCCCACGAAGGAGATCCGATGGCCGCCATCACCCTCAAGGACATCGTCAAGCAGTACGGCGACGGCTTCCTCGCCGTGAAGGGCGTGAGCCTGGACATCGCCGACGGCGAGTTCGTGATCCTCGTCGGCCCGTCGGGCTGCGGGAAGTCGACGCTGCTGCGCATGATCGTGGGCCTCGAGGACATCACGGCGGGTGACCTGCAGATCGGCGGCAAGCGGGTCAACGACAAGGCCCCGCGCGACCGGCACCTGGCGATGGTGTTCCAGAACTACGCCCTGTACCCGCACCTGACGGTCTTCGAGAACATCGCGTTCCCGCTGCGCCTGCAGAAGGGGCAGTTCACCGACGCCGAGATCCGCGAGAAGGTCGAGTTCGCCGCCAAGACCCTCGAGCTCCAGGACCACCTCGACCGCAAGCCCGCCAACCTGTCCGGCGGTCAGCGCCAGCGCGTCGCGATGGGCCGCGCGATCGTGCGCGAGGCCGAGGCGTTCCTCTTCGACGAGCCCCTGTCCAACCTCGACGCCAAGCTGCGCGGGCAGATGCGCACCGAGATCGCGCGCATGCAGCGCCGCCTCGGCACGACCACCGTCTACGTCACCCACGACCAGACCGAGGCCATGACCCTCGGCGACAGGGTGGCCGTCTTGCGCAAGGGGGAGCTCCAGCAGGTGGCCAGCCCGCGGGGACTGTACGAGCAGCCGGTCAACCTGTTCGTCGCCGGCTTCATCGGGTCGCCGCCCATGAACTTCCTGCCGGGCGAGATCAGCGGGTCGACCATGAAGCTGCCGTTCGCCGAGGTCCCGATCTCCGCGGACCTGGCCCCCAAGCTGAAGGGCAAGGAGATCGTCATCGTCGGCATCCGCCCCGAGCACTTCGAGGACGAGGCCCTCCTCGAGGACGGGCGCAAGGGCAGCGGCGTCTCCTTCTCCGCGCCCGTGGACGTCACCGAGTGGCTCGGCTCCGAGCTCTACGCGTACATCCCGTTCGACACGAACCCGGACGTCGCGACGACGCTCGAGGAGCTCGACCGCGACCTGGACGGCGAGGGTCTGCGCACGCAGCTGATCGTCGCGCTCCCGTCGGAGACCAAGATCCGGGACGGCCGCGACGCGACCCTGTGGTTCGACCCCGCCCGGATGATGGTGTTCGACCCCGAGAGCGGGGAGAACCTCACCTGGGACGGCGCCGCCGCCGAGGCGCTCGACCGCGAGAACGAGGCCGACCGCAAGGCCTCCCTCGAGCGCGCCCAGGCCCGCGAGAAGGCGCGCGCCTGACGGACGGCTCGCTCAGTCCAGCTCGGCCAGGCGCGGGGGGTTGGCGCCTGCCCGGGACACGGTGATCGCCGCGATCCGCGCGCAGCGCTCCAGCACCCGCTGCACGGTCTCGGTGTCCACGTCGGCGAGCGCCTGCCGTCGGTCGGCGCCGAGCAGCCCGGCCGTCCAGAGCCCGTCGATCAGGCCGCCCATGAACGAGTCGCCCGCGCCGACGGTGTCCGCCACCTGCACCTTCGGCGCCGCGACCGAGAGCCGGGCACCCGCCGACGTGCTGGCGAAGGCCCCCTCGCCGCCGTGCGTCACGACGACCAGCGACGGCCCGGACCGGCTCCACTGCTCGGCGATCTCCGCCGGCGCGACCCCGGGGTGCAGCCACGCGAGGTCCTCGTCGCTGACCTTGACCACGTCCGCGAGCCGGACCATGGCGTCCACCACGCGGAGCGCGTGCTCCGGGGACCCCATGAGCACGGGCCGGAGGTTGGGGTCGTAGGTGATGGTCGAGCCGGACCGACGACGGGCCAGGATCTTCTCGACCACGGCACCTCCCGGCTGCAGCACGGTCGCGATCGACCCGGTGTGCACGACGAGCGGCTCGCCGGGCTCCTCGTCCCACGTCTCCGGCAGGTCCCACTCGAGGTCGAACTCGTAGGAGGCGGCCCCGTCCTGGCCGATGTGCGCCGTCGCCAGCGGGGTCCGCGCGGCCGACCGGTTGCCCTCGAGCACGTGCACGCCGGACTCCCGCAGGTGTGCCCGGACCAGGTCGCCGTCGGCGTCGTGACCCAGCCAGGTGAGCAGGTCCACGGAGCGGCCGAGCCGGCCGAGGCCGAGCGCGACGTTGGCCGGGCTGCCGCCGGGGTGCTGCGCACGCGTGCCGTCCGGCCGCGCGACGACGTCGATGAGCGCCTCGCCGACGACGAGGGCCCGCTCCGCTGACGTGGTGCTCATCAGGACTCCTCGTCCTCGGGGTCCGCGGCGGTGCCGGGGACGTCCCGCACCGCGCTCAACCGCTCCCGCGCGCCGTCCAGCCACTCCTGGCACCGGGCGGCGAGCGCCTCACCGCGCTCCCAGAGGGTCAGCGACTCCTCGAGGGTCGCGGCGCCGGCCTCCAGTCGCGCGACCACGGCGACGAGCTCGTCGCGCGCCTCCTCGTAGCCGAGGCCGGCGACGTCGGCGTGGGCCGGCTGCGGCGTGGTGTCGGGGGACGGGGTCTGGGACGGCTTCGGCACGAGCACAGTCAACCAGGACTCGCCGACACCACCGGCCGCACGAGCGCTGGCCGAGACGCGTCAGGGTGCGCTACCGGCGCCCTCGGCGACCAACGACCGACGACCGAACGGGCGACCGCCGCCGTCGGGTACCCACGACCGAACGGACGACCGCGCGCCGTCGGCGACCGACGACCGAACCGGCGGCCAGCGCCCTCGGCGGCCGTGCGCTCCGTCGCGATCCACGGGCGCGCGGCAGTCGGTCCTCGGTCAGCCCGTGACCTTCGCCGCGAGCTCGCCCAGGGCGACGCGGATGCGCAGCGGGTCGTCGGCCGCGACCTCGGCGGGGTCCCGCACCACGTGCCCGTCCGCGCGCCGCACGACGGCGTACCCGCGGTCGAGGGTCGCGGCGGGGGACAGGGCCCTGACCTGCGCGGCGAGGCCGGCCACCTCGGCCCGACCGTGCACCAGGGCGGTGTGCAGGGAGCGCCGGGCGTGGTCGCGCAGGACCGTCAACCGGCTCTCGTGCAGGTCGACCAGCGTGGTCGGGTTGAGCAGGACCGGCCGGCTGCGCCAGTGGTCGAGCCCGGTCTGCTCGCGGGTGAGCCGCGCCGTCAGTGCCGCCCGGGCTCGCAGCCGAGCCTGACTCAGGCGGGCGCGCTCCTCGCTCACGTCCGGCACAATCCGCTTCGCCGCGTCGGTCGGGGTCGAGGCGCGCAGGTCCGCGACCAGGTCCAGCAGCGGGCTGTCGAGGTGGTGGCCGATCGCGCTGACCAGCGGGGTGCGGCAGGCCGCCGCTACACGGACCAGGGACTCGTTGCTGAACGGCAGGAGGTCCTCGAACGAGCCGCCGCCGCGCGCGACCACGATGACCTCGACGCGGGGGTCCCGGTCCAGCTCCGCGATCGCCGCGCTGACCTCGGGCACGGCTCGCGGTCCCTGCACGGTGACGCGCCGGATCTCGAACTGCACGGCCGACCAGCGGGCGCGCGCGTTGGACACCACGTCGTGCTCGGCGTCCCCCTGCTGCGCGACGATCAGCCCGACCACGGCCGGGAGGAACGGCAGCGCGCGCTTGCGCGAAGGGTCGAACAGGCCCTCGGCCCCCAGCACGCCCTTGAGGTGCTCGATGCGGGCCAGCAGCTCGCCGAGTCCGACCAGCCGGACGTCGTCGGCCGAGAACGAGAGCGTGCCCTTCTTGGCGTGGTATTGCGGCCGCGCGTGCACGACGAGGTGCGCACCGTCCGCCAGCCGCTCCGCCAGCGGTCCGATCGCGGACGCCGGCGCGGTCACGGACAGCGACATGTCGAGGTCGGTGTCCCGCAGCGTGAGGAAGTAGAGGCTGTTCCACTTCTTGAGGTTGAGCACCTGGCCCTCGACCCAGACCGGCGGCATCTTCGCGATGTAGTCGGCGATCTTGGGTGCGAGGTGGCGGACGGGCCACGGGCGGTCGGGCGTAGTGTCCGCGGCGCGCAACGGCAGGGGGCCGGCCGCCGGCGGGCTGGTGATGGGACCGGTGCTCACGCGCCCAGCCTGCCTCATCCCGCCGACAACCGAGCCTGGCCGAGCCCACCGAGCCCGACCGACCCGCGCGTCCGCCCCAGCAGTCCGTGGTGGGGCCGTGCGGGTCGGGTGCACGTCACAACCCCACGGCAGGGTCGATCGGGCGCGCCGAACTAGACTCCTGACCGTGACTTCCTCGACGCCCGACGGCCCGGTCCCCGGCGACGCGACCCAGACCGTCGTCGGCAAGCGGGTCCTGCTCGCCGCCCCGCGCGGCTACTGCGCCGGCGTCGACCGCGCGGTCATCGCGGTCGAGAAGGCGCTCGAGCACTACGGCGCCCCGGTGTACGTCCGCAAGGAGATCGTGCACAACAAGTACGTCGTCGAGACCCTCGCGGCCCGCGGCGCGGTCTTCGTGGACGAGACCGACGAGGTCCCCGAGGGGGCCCGGGTCGTGTTCTCCGCGCACGGGGTGTCCCCGGCCGTCCACGCCGCGGCCGCCGCCCGGTCGCTGCAGACGATCGACGCGACGTGCCCGCTGGTCACCAAGGTGCACAAGGAGGCCGTGCGCTTCGCGTCCGAGGACTACGACATCCTGCTCATCGGTCACGACGGGCACGAGGAGGTCGAGGGCACGTACGGCGAGGCCCCTGACCACATCCAGGTGGTGAACTCCCCGGCCGCGGTCGCCGACGTGGTGGTCCGCGACCCCGACAAGCTCATCTGGATCTCACAGACCACGCTGTCGGTCGACGAGACGATGGACACCGTCCGCCTCCTGCGCGAGCGGTTCCCCAACCTGCAGGACCCGCCCAGCGACGACATCTGCTACGCCACCCAGAACCGTCAGGTCGCGGTGAAGAAGCTGGCGCCGGAGTGCGACCTGGTGATCACGGTCGGTTCGGCGAACTCGTCGAACTCGGTGCGCCTGGTCGAGGTCGCCCTCGATGCCGGCGCGCGCAGCTCCCACCGGGTGGACAGCGCCTCCGAGATCGACCTCGCGTGGCTCGACGGGGTCACCACGGTGGGCGTGACGTCGGGCGCCTCGGTGCCCGAGATCCTGGTGCGCGACGTCCTCGAGCTGCTGGCCGAGCACGGCTTCGGCGACGTGCAGGAGGTGCGCACCGCGACCGAGGACCTCATGTTCTCGCTGCCCCGCGAGCTGCGCGCCGACCTGAAGGCCGCCGGCAAGGCTCCCGAGGTCCCGCGCCGCGACGGACGCCGGTCCCTGGACGTCCAGCCCGCCTAGCTCAGGCGGTCTCGGCGTCCGTGGGTGCGACCACCCGCTCGGCGCGCAGCGCTCGCTCGTCGCGTTCCGCGCGGCCGTCGAACACGACGAACTGCTCCTCCGCCGACGCCACCAGCTCGGGTGCGCTCACCGCGGAGAGCTGCGGGTTGACCGGGTCGGGCATCGGCAGGTCCGCGTCCACCACGTGCAGGTCGGCGAACCGCCGGGCGCTGACCAGCACGCGCGTCTCCAGCGACGACACCGTCTGGTTGTAGGCGCCGGCCGCCGAGTCGATCGCCCGACCGAGCCGGGCGAGGTGCGATCCCATCGTCGCCAGCCGGCCGTGCAGCTCCTTCCCGAGCGTGAGGACCGCCTGCGCGTTGCTGGCCAGGGCGTCCTGGCGCCAGGCGTAGGAGATGGTCCGCAGGAGTGCGAGCAGCGTGGTCGGCGTGGCGATGACGACGTTGCGCTCGAACGCGTACTCGATCAGCCCGGGGTCCTGCTCGGCGGCCGCGTGCAGGAAGGACTCGGCCGGCACGAACATCACGACGAACTCCGGGGCCGGCGCGAACTGGTCCCAGTAGCGCTTGGCGGACAGGTCGTCGACGTGCGCCCGGACGTGCCGCGCGTGCGCCGCGAGCCGCTCGGCCCGGACGCGCTCGTCGGTCGCCTGCGCCGCGTCGAGGAACCCGAGGAAGGCCACCTTGGCGTCGACCACCACGTTCTTGCCGCCGGCGAGCTTGATCACCATGTCCGGTCGCAGCAGCCCGTCGTCCGTGCGCACCTGGTCCTGCTCGACGAAGTCCACCTGCGCGAGCATCCCGGCGGCCTCGACGACGCGCTTGAGCTGGAGCTCGCCCCACTTGCCGCGCACCTGCGACGACCGCAGCGCGGTGACCAGCTGCGCGGTCTCACCGCGGAGGTGCTCGGACGCCTGCTGCATCGCGCGCACCTGCTCGCCGAGCGCCGCCTGGCCGGCCGCCCTCGCCTGCTCGGCGGTCGACAGCTCGGCACGCACCTGGTCGAGCGTGCGCGAGAGGGGCTCGACCATCGCCCGCACGGCCTGCTCGCGCTGCGTGAGCTCGCCGACCTGCGTCTGGTGGTCGGCCGCGAACCGCTGGTGGGCCAGCGCGAGGAACTGGTCGGTGCTCGTCGCGAGAGCGTCGGCGGCGAGGGCCTGGAACTGGTCCGCGAGCCGCGCCGAGTCGGACGTCCGGGCCGACAGCTCGGCCATGGCGCGCTCGGCCGACCGCTCCGCCGCGCGGACCTGTCCCTGCGCACGACCGGCCGCGAGCGCCCAGCCCGCGGCGAGCCCCGCCAGGGCCGCCAGCACCGCCACGACCACGAAGGTGATGTCCATGCCGAGACCCTCGCACGGGCCACTGACAGGGCCGCCGTCACCGACCGTCATGTCCGGGCCCGCCCCTATGCTGGCCCGATGCTCGACCAGGTCACGCCCCCACCCGCACTCGAGCTCCGCGGCCTGTGGCGCCGGTTCGGGGACAAGATCGCCGTCTCCGGCATCGACCTGGTGGTGCCCGCCGGCTCGTTCTTCGGGCTCGTCGGCCCCAACGGCGCGGGCAAGACGACCACGTTGTCGATGGCGACGGGCCTGCTCCAGCCGGACTTCGGCACGGTCCTGGTGCACGGCCGTGACCTCTGGGCGGCACCCATCGAGGTCAAGGCCCTGCTCGGGGTCCTGCCCGACGGCGTCCGACTCTTCGACCGGCTGACGGGCGAGCAGCTGATCACCTACGCCGGCCTGCTGCAGGGGCTCGACCGCGAGACGGTCGCCGCGCGGGCCACCGACCTGCTGGCCGCCCTCGACCTCACCGTGGACGCGAAGAAGCTGGTCGTCGAGTACTCCGCGGGCATGACCAAGAAGGTCGCGCTGGCGTGCGCGCTGGTGCACGCGCCSCGGCTGCTGGTGCTSGACGAGCCGTTCGAGGCSGTGGACCCSGTGTCCGCGGCGAACATCCGSGACATCCTCGCGTCGTACGTGCGCTCCGGCGGCACGGTCATCGTGTCGTCGCACGTCATGGACCTGGTGCAGCGGATGTGCGACCACGTCGCCGTCATCGCGGCCGGACACGTGCTCGCGGCGGGCACCGTCGACGAGGTGCGCGGCGACGGCAGCCTGGAGGACCGCTTCGTCGACCTGGTCGGCGGCCGCGTCACCGGGGAGGGGCTCGCGTGGTTGCGCACCTCGTCCGGCTGAAGCTGACGCTGCTGCGCAACGGTCTGCGCCGCAGCGCGTGGCAGCTCGTCGGGCTCGTCGTCGCCGCGGTCTACGGCCTGCTGGCGATGTTCGTCGTCGTGGGCTCGATGGCCGTCCTGAGCGTTCAGGAGCCCGACATCCGCGGGCTGGTGACCGTCCTCGCCGGCTCGGTGCTGGTGCTCGGGTGGTGGGTCGTGCCCCTCGTCGCGTTCGGGCTCGACGCGACCATCGACCCGGCGCGCTTCGTCACGTTCGCCATCCCGCGGCGCTCGCTGCTCACCGGCCTGGCGATCGCGGGGCTGCTCGGCATCCCCGGCGTGGTGACGGTCGTCGCGGTGCTGTCGATGGTGGGGGTCTGGTGGCGGACGCCGAGCGCGCTCGCCGTCGGGGTCGTCTGCTCCGTGCTCGCCCTGGCCACCTGCGTCGTCGGGTCCCGGGCCACCACGTCGGCGGGGTCGAGCCTCATGAGCGGGCGGCGGTTCCGCGAGGTCATGGCGGCCGTCGTCGTCCTGCCGATCATCGTCGTCGGCCCCGTGCTCGGACGCCTCGCGTCGGGGACGACGATCACGCAGGCGATGGTCCAGCGGGTCGCCGACGTCCTGTCCTGGACGCCGTTCGGGGCCGTGTGGGCGGTGCCGGGCGCGGTGGCGGAGGGCCGATGGGCGCTCGCGGCGGCCCGGTTCGCGATCGCCGTCCTCACGGTGGCCGTCGTGGCGGTGGTCTGGGACCGGTCGCTCGCGCACGCGCTGGTCAACCCGCCGCACCAGGCCGTCTCGGCGCGAGGGCACGGCCTCGGCTGGTTCGACCGGCTGCCCGCGACGCCCCTCGGTGCGGTCACGGCGCGCTGCCTGACCTACTGGGCGCGCGACCCGCGGTACGCGCTCGCGGTGGCGATCGTGCCGGTGCTCGCGGTCGTGTTCTACCTGGTGAACCCGGACGGCGGCCTGGTCCTGCTGATCGGCCCGATCGCCGGCTACCTCCTGGGCTGGGGCATCTCCGCGGACGTGGCCTACGACGGAACCGCGTTCTGGACGCACGTCGCCGCACCCCTCCACGGCGTGGCGGACCGGCTCGGCCGCGTCATCGCGGTCAGCGCCATCGCGGTGCCCGCCGTGCTCGTGCTCGCCGTCGGGTCCGCCCTGGTCACGCACAACGCGGTCCTGATCCCGGCGCTGCTCGGCCTCTCGTTCGGCGTGCTGCTGACCTCGCTCGGCGGCTCGAGCATCATCTCCGCGCTCGTCGTCTACCCGGTCCAGATGCCAGGCGAGAACCCGTTCCAGAGCCGGCAGGGCGCCTCGATGTCCGCGCTCGCGTCACAGCTCGGCGGCTGGCTGGCCGTCGTGGCCCTGTGCCTGCCGGAGATCGTGCTGGCCGTCCTCGCCGTCCGGCAGGGATCGGCCGCCCTCGGCTGGGTCACGCTGGCCGTCGGCCTGCTGCTCGGTTCGGCGCTGCTGACCATCGGGGTCCGCGTCGGCGGTCGCACGCTGGACCGCACCGGCCCGGACCTGCTGCGGCGCATCGTCGCGTTCGCCTGACCGCACGCTCGCGCGGTCGAGGTCACACCTACTCGTCGGAATCATCCTGGTTCACCAGGAGATGTCCGGAATGCCGTGCGATCATCGGTGGTAACGCCGGTTCGCGGGACGGCGGACGAGACGGTGTCGCGCACGCCGATCGTCCTCGGCCCCGCAACCTACCGATCCCCGTCGCCGCGGACGTCTGACGCAGGTCCCGGGGTGTCGCAGGTCTCGTGTCGCTCGAGCAGGGGGGCGACGGCGGGACCGAGCCGCCGGCGCAGGGGGAGCGGCACGATGGGGAAGTTCTTTGCGGCGCTGGTCGCCGCGTGTCTGGCAATGGTGGGCGTGATCGGCTTTGCAGGCACGGCGACAGCCACGCCGTCGGCCGACGACCTGAGCCCGTACTGCACGTCGCAGGACGGGGCCGACGAGGTCTGTGACCTCTGGGTCACGTGGCGAACCCCGAACTACGTCCCGGACAACCCGACGCTCGCCACGGTCGGTCTCCCGCAGACGCTGGTCGGTCTGGGCAAGCTCCACCCCGCGGACTGCGGCGTGACGTACCAGCAGGACCACTACGTGGGCCCGCGCGATGCCATCGCGGCCGTGCTTGCCGATTCTTGGCTGACCGGTTCGGTCCCGTACCCGGAGGACCAGCAGATCGTCACCGGCTGGTCGTTCGAGTCGTCGGACGCGTGCATCACGGCCGACGCCTCGGCGAGAGTGGTCGTCACGGGACCGACCTGCAGCGCAGACGGCGTCGTCGGCAGGCTCGACCTGGTCAACGCCACCGCGGGGCCGCTGGTCGCCGACGGTGGGACGCACTTCGAGATCACCTTCACCGCCACGCCGGGTCACATCTTCCCGGCCGGTCCTCGGGTCTCCGCAGACGGCAGGACCCTCGTCGTCCTGTTCGACCTGCTCCCACGGCTCCCGCGGGAGCAGTGCCCCGTCATCACCACCCCGGACGTGACGTTCCCGGAACCGACTCCGCCGACCTGCCAGGCCGGCACGTCCCTGCCGCCGACCCCGGCCGACACCGACGCGTACACCTGGTCGTGGGACGGGAACACCCTGACGGCCACGGCGAGGACCGGCTACACGTTCGCGTCGGGCGCGACGATGAGCAGGACGTACACGCTCGAGGGTGCGCTGCCCAGCCCGTCCGAGGAGTGCCCGGTCGTCGTCGTCCCGTCGGTGACGGTCACCGACGTCTGCGGGACGTCCGGCGACTCGGTGGTCCCGGGCTCGGAGGCCGGGATCACGTACGTCACCTCCACTGTGGGGTCGGACGTGACGGTGACGGCCACGACGGACGCGGGCTACGTCTTCGGGGACCTCCCGGACGGCTGGTCGACCACCGAGGGCGGCGCCGCCGTCTTCACGGTCATGTTGACCAGCTCGCCGTGCTCGCCGCCACCGCCGCCGGTCCTGCGGGAGCCGACGCTCGACGGCACGGTGCTCAGCCCGGTCTGCTCGCTCGATGCCCCGTACCTGCAGGGCACCGTGGTGCTCGTGGACCCGGACGACCAGAGCACGGGTGACGTCGCGACGATCGCGCTCACGGACGGGACCAACACCTTCACCTACCCGGGCACGTTCCCGCTCGGTGCCTTCTCGGTGCTGTGGCCGGGGGCGGCCGTCGGGCTCGACGGGCACGGTGTCGCTTGGCCGGGGTACGTCACCAACCCGGACGGCACGTACACGGCCACGACCGGCAACTACGCGTGGACCCGTGGGCCGGACGTGCACGTGATGATCTCGGTGAACCCGTCGGTGACCGTGGCGGTCAGCTACCCGCCGTCGTCGCCGACGTGCCTCACCGCGCCGCCGGACTCGTCCGTGGTGCTCGCGTCGTCGCCCGTGGTCGTGGCCGCCCCGGGGGCCGCGGTGCTCGCTGCGACGGGCGCCGCCGACGTGCAGGTCGTCGGTTGGGCCGCGGTCCTCGCGGTCGTGCTCGGCAGCGGCCTGCTCGTCGTCGTCGGGTCCCGCAGGCGGCGTCGCTAGGGCTGTCGGGCCATCCCGGTCGCACGCTCGCCGGAGCGTGCGGCCGGGATCGCGCTGGCCGGCGGAGGTCTCGCACGACGGCCCCGTCGGCTCGGCTCGGGAGAGGGCTGATGCCCGCGCGGCCTAGACTCCTTCGTCGTGGCACTCACAATCGGCATCGTCGGCCTGCCCAACGTCGGCAAGTCCACCCTCTTCAACGCGCTGACCCGCGCGCAGGTTCTCGCCGCGAACTACCCGTTCGCGACGATCGAGCCCAACGTCGGTGTCGTCCCGCTGCCCGACCCTCGGCTGTCGGTCCTGGCCGAGCTCTTCGGCTCGGAGCGCATCCTCCCGGCGACGGTGTCGTTCGTCGACATCGCCGGCATCGTCAAGGGCGCCAGCGAGGGCGAGGGACTGGGCAACAAGTTCCTGGCCAACATCCGCGAGGCCGACGCCATCTGCCAGGTCACCCGCGCGTTCGCCGACCCTGACGTCGTGCACGTCTCCGGCGAGGTGAACCCCAAGGACGACATCGAGATCATCGCCACCGAGCTGATCCTCGCGGACCTGCAGACTCTCGAGAAGGCAATCCCGCGCCTCGAGAAGGAGGTGCGGGCCAAGAAGGCGGACGCGGGACTGCTCGCGGCGGCACAGGAGGCCGTCGCGATCCTCGAGAAGGGTCAGGCGCTCTCCCAAGCCGGCAAGAAGATCGAGCACCTCGACGAGCTCCAGCTCATGACGAGCAAGCCGTTCATCTACGTCTTCAACACCGACGACGCCGGCCTGGCCGACACCGCGATGCAGGACGAGCTCCGCGCGCTGGTCGCCCCCGCCGACGCCATCTTCCTCGACGCCAAGTTCGAGTCCGAGCTGGTGGAGCTGGAACCCGACGAGGCGAAGGAGATGCTCGCCGACAACGGGCAGGAGGAGGCCGGCCTCGACCAGCTGGCCCGCGTCGGCTTCCACACCCTCGGCCTGCAGTCCTACCTGACCGCCGGCCCCAAGGAGTCGCGCGCCTGGACGATCCACCAGGGCTGGACGGCCCCGCAGGCCGCCGGCGTGATCCACACCGACTTCCAGAAGGGCTTCATCAAGGCCGAGGTCATCTCGTTCGACGACCTCGTGGCCGCCGGCTCCGTCGCCGCCGCCCGCGCCGCCGGCAAGGCCCGCATCGAGGGCAAGGACTACGTGATGGCCGACGGCGACGTGGTGGAGTTCAGATTTAACGTATAGGCGCGGTGCAAGGTTGGCGAACCTCCTGGGTCGGTCCCCGGCGTTCGGCGTCATCTACCCTTCGTGACGACCTGGTGGCGCCGCTCAGCGAGAGGTATAGAAGACGCCGTCCTCGTCGACATTGCCCGCGAACGCGAAGAAGTCCATGTTCGCGATCGCCAGGTCGTTCTCGATCGCCTGGACCGCGGGAGATTCGTATCGGAACCAGCGACCGCGTTCGGGGCCGAGCTAACGACGAACGTCTGGTCTGGCATCGTTCGCGCGTCGGCAACGAAGGCGTAGGACAGGTCGCCGCCGACGGGCAGCGTGGCGAGAGTCTGGGGATCGACACCAGACAGCGCAGTGTCGTCGAACGGCACGAGGTTCGCCTGGACCACGTCACCCTAAGGCTGGGGCTGCAGGCCCAGCGGCGTCCTCACCCGACAGAGACCGAACCGCAGAAGTCGGGCGGAGCGTCTGCTGCGTCGACGAGAGTGGAGGGCGAAGGGAGCGGCAATGATCGAGATCCTCAACCGGCTCGTCGACAAGATCGAACGGCGCCTCGGCGACGGCCTCGACATCGATATCGATGATCTGGCTGCAGCGATGGGAACGACGGGCTATCACGCGCGTCGCATGTTCTCGTCACTGGCGGGCATGCCGGTATCTGACTACGTGCGGCGGCGGCGTATGACCGTCGCCGCGGCTGACGTGATCGGGGACGAGGATTTGCTCACGATCGCCCTGCGGTACGGATATGGCTCGACCGAAGCCTTCGGGCGCGCTTTTCGATCCGTGCACGGCGCAAGTCATGGCGACGTCCGCCGTGACGGAGGCCCCCTTCGGAGTCAACCGCAGCTCAGGTTCCGCCTGACCGTCGAAGGGAGGCACCCTATGGATGCCCGAATCATCGAACGACCCACCTTCCGGCTGATCGGCTACGCCGCTCGGGTGCCGCTGGTCTACGAGGGTGTCAACCCGTCCATTCAGCGGCACATCGCTTCACTGCCGGCGTCCGAGCACGAGCGCCTCAAGCAGCTCAGTGGCGCCGAGCCCTCGGGGCTGCTGCAGGTCAGTGCTGACGTCGACCCCGACTTTGCTGAGGGCAGTGACCTGACCTACCTCCACGGCGTGGCGGTTGACGTCGACGCCGAGGCTCCCGACGACCTCGACGTGATCGACGTCGATGCCGGAGCATGGGTGATCTTCCGCACCTCCGGTTCGCATCCGGCGGCCCTCCAAGAGGCGTACGCCGCGACTGCGACGGAGTGGTTCCCCTCCAACCCGTGGCGGCTGCGCCCTGGTCCGTCGATCGTCTCCGTACTCGACCATGCGCCGGACTTCAGTACGGCGACGTGCGAGCTGTGGTTCCCTGTCGAGCGCGCCTGAGTGGGCGGCGAACCTGGCTGCGGAGCCTCGGGAGCCAGGTCCGCCACCGCTCACCCGTTGTTCCGCTACGGAACGTGGTGGAGCTCCGCTTCACCGTGTAGTCGGTTGCTGCCGCCGGGTGCCCCAGAACTCAGTGCTGGGCTTCGATCTCGAAGGTCTGGAGCACCCTGTCGTCGGCCGTCGTCTCGGCAAAAGGGACCGGGATGGCGGTTCTCCAGAACGCGGTCGCTGCCGGATTCGTCAGGCGCTGCGTCACCTCCCACGGGCCTGGGAAACGGTGGAACAGCGTGGCGGCGGAAGCGGTGCCTACGCCGCCACGGCGGTAGCGGCGAAGGATGAAGAACTCCGCCATCTCGGTGCGCGTCTCGAGCCGCACGAGTGCGAAGCCGGCCAGCTTCCCCTCGACGCGGATCAGGAAGGCGTGGCGGTCCTCGTCGGTCCAGTAGTGGTCGAGCCAGGGATAGCCGAACTCGCCGTGCGCATCGACGTCCCGGCCGTCAAGCTCGGACCAGTCGTAGGCATAGAACTCCATGAGGCGGCGTACGACGCCCCGCTCGGACTCTTGCACCTCGGAGACATCGATCGACACGGCAGGTGATCGTAGGGCGGCTTCGGCGAAAGGTGAACCCATCGGGGCGCCCCGGTGGCCGGGTTCAGGTCAGCGCGTGACCGAGCGGCGGCCGCCGACGCGGATCCAGATCAGCAGCACGATGATCGCGCCGATGATCGACCCGACGATCCCGGCGGGCTGCAGGAAGCCGTCCGCTGCGTCGCTGCGGAACAGCAGGTAGCCCAGGAAGCCGCCGACGAACGAGCCGATGATCCCGATGACGATCGTCATGCCGATCGACAGGTCCTGCTTGCCCGGGACGACGAGCCGCGCGAGCAGCCCCGCGATGAGCCCGATGACGATGACGGAGATGATGAGTCCCAGCATGGTGATGCCTCTCTGCGAGCGGTTGTGTGTGTCTCTACGACACCACCCCTAGGGCGGATGCAGTACACCCCTAGGGGGGTCTACGGTCGAGAGGTGCCCACGCCCAGCAGGCCCATCACGGTCGCCCTSGTCGACGACTACGACGTCGTGSTSATGGGCGTCGCGCRGATCMTCGACCAGTACCGCGACCGAGTGGTGGTGGCCGAGATCGACACGAACAAGCCGGTCAGCGACGTCGTGGACATCGTGCTGTACGACTCGTTCGCGCAGCCGGAGTCGGACCACCACGAGATCGGCGTGCTGGTCCGCAACCCCAGCGCCCGCCGGGTGGTCGTCTTCACGTGGAACTTCCATCCCGACCTCGTCGCGAGCGCCCGCGCGCAGGGGGTGAGCGGCTACCTCTCCAAGGCGCTGCCGGCGCGCGAGCTGGTCGCTGCCCTGGAGGCGGTGCACGCCGGTGAGTTCGTCGTCAGCGAAGCGGCCGGTCGCGTCCGACCGGCCAACGGCCTGGACTGGCCGGGGCGGGCCGAGGGGCTGACCGACCGCGAGTCAGAGATCCTGGCCCTGATCACGCAGGGTCTGAGCAACGCGGACGTCGCGGCGCAGACCTACCTCAGCCCCAACACGGTCAAGTCCTACATCCGCTCGGTCTACCGCAAGATCGGGGTCGAGAGCCGGACCAAGGCGGTGCTGTGGGGGATCGACCACGGGTTCGTCCCGGACCACCGCCGGATCGACCACTGGCGCGGAGGCCCGTGACGGCGAGCGGCCCTCAGGCGGCGGCGAACAGGTCCGGGTGGCTCGCGCGCAGGTCGCGCTCGAACACCCACGCGAGGCTTCCCGCGAAGAGCGGCGTGAGGTGGTTGTCGTCGCGATAGGTGACGACGTTGCCGATCACGGCGTCGCAGCGGTCCGGGCAGATCTGCTCGGTGACGTCGATCAGCGTGACCTTCGGGTCCGCCTTCGCGGCGAAGTCGATCCGCGAGGGAGGGGTCGCGCGTGCGGCATTCATCTGCTCGGTGCAGTCGGCGACGGTCGCGCCGGCGCGCGACAGGCAGTCGGGCGCCGAGAAGCCCGGGAAGTAGGGCACCTCGGTGACCGCGGCGACGGGGATCCCGAGGCCCTCGATGAAGCGGTACTGCGTGGCGTACTGCAGGCCGGACTCGCGGTCGTAGCTGACCGGGCCCTCGGCGTCGCCGTGCGGGTAGGGGTAGAAGCGGGCCGAGGTGACGACGAGGTCGGGGTGCAGGTCACGGATGACGTCGCGGATCTGCGTGTTCCACGCCCGGCACCCGCCGTAGATCGGGCCGTCGGGGTCCTCGTGCTCGTCGAGCGTGGCCAGCGGGCACGACTGCTTGCCCGCGACGACGATGTGCCAGCCGTACCTCTGGCCGAGCTCCTCGAACGCGGGCAGCCACATCGTGGTGTGGCTGTCGCCGGCGAGGAGCACCGTCCGGGTGCCGTCCGCCACGCCGCCCGTGCAGGTCGTGACGGCGTCGTTGGTCGCGTGCGTCAGGCAGGGGTCCCGCAGCTGCGGCTCGGTGGTCTGCAGCTCGAGCAGTGTCGGTGCGGGAGGCAGCGAGGGGTCCGGAGGCGTCGCGGCGTGGAACTGCGGGTCGAGGACCCGAGCTCCGGCGTAGGCGGAGCCGGACGCGGTGACGGCCCCGGCCGCGGGGGTGGCCGGCGCGGGCTCGGGGAGCGCGACGACGACGGCGACGGTGAGGGCGGTAGCCGCGAGCAGCGACCCGCCGAGGGCGTAGGAGCTGCGGCGCACCGCGGCGACCGCCCCCGCGCGAGCGGCGTGGCGCGGGCCGACGCGGAGGAACCGGTCCTCGACGTACCGCTTGGAGAGGGCGGCGAGGAGCACGGAGGCGGCGACCACGGGGACGACGGCCAGGCGGGGCACGGTGGCGGTGCCCAGCGCGGCGCAGACGAGGACGACGATCGGCCAGTGCCAGAGGTAGAGGCTGTAGGAGATGTCGCCGACGTACGTGACGGGCCGCCACTCCATCAGCCGGCGGGGGAGCGACGTGAACGCGGTCGCTCCCGCGCCGATGAGCAGGGCGGCTCCCGTCGTAGGCAGCAGCGCGACCCAGCCGGGGAAGGCCATGGTGTTGTCGAGCGCGGCGATCGATGCCACGACCAGCACCAGGCCCACGGCGAACGCGGGCCGGGCGACGGCCGGGCGCAGCTGTCGCCTCGGGAGCCAGACGGCGAGCAGGCCACCCACCAGCAGCTCCCAGGCACGTGTGGCCGTGGAGAAGTAGGCGACGTCGCCCTGGCTCTGCGAGACGGCGACCGACCAGGCCAGCGACGCCCCCGCCAGGACGACCGCCGCGCCCCCGATCACGGCCGTCGGCGATCGGCGCAGCCGTACGGCCGCGAGGGCCGCGCCGGCGACGACCAGGGGCCACACCACGTAGAACTGCTCCTCGACCGAGAGCGACCAGAAGTGCTGGAACGGACTCGGGAGCGCGGTCGCGTGCAGGTAGCTCACGGAGTTGGCGGCCAGCAGCCAGTTCTCCATCGACAGCGCGGACGCGACGGCCTGGCGGGTGAGCTCCGGCCGCAGCGCCATCGGCATCACGACGGCCGACGCGAGGAGCGTGGCGACGATCACCACCGTGGCCGCGGGCATGAGTCGACGGATCCGCCGGCCCCAGAACGCCGCGAGCCCCACGCGGCCCGTGCGTGCTCCGCGCAGGAGGGCGCTCGTGATCAGGTAGCCGGAGATCACGAAGAACACGTCGACGCCGGCGAACCCGCCGGGGAACCAGGCAGGCCGGACGTGGAACGCCACCACGGCGAGCACGGCGAGCGCACGCAGGCCCTGGATGTCGGCGCGACGGGTCGTAGCCACGGTCACTCTCTGGATGGGTTCACGGGCACGGACGGCGCCGGGCGGCAGTCTAGAAGAGGACCGCCCGGAGCCAGGAATCGCGGGCGCGTGAGATCGGTCACCGCATAGGGCGATGACGTCGAGCCGGGGACGGCCTAGCGTCCGATGGATGGCCGACGACGGATTCGAGGTCCCCCGCCTCGCGGAGCTCTACGACGTGCTGGACCCCGACCGCAGCGACCTCGACGCGTACGTCGCGATCGCCGACGAGCTGGGCGCCCGGAGCGTGCTCGACGTGGGCTGCGGCACCGGGGTCTTCGCGCTGCTGCTCGCCGCACACGGTCTCGACGTCGTCGGCGTCGACCCGGCGCGGGCGTCCGTCGACCTGGCGCGGGCCAAGCCGGGTGCCGACGCGGTGCGGTGGCTGGACGGCGACGCGACGACCCTGCCGCCGCTGCGGGTCGACCTGGCGACCATGACGGCGAACGTCGCCCAGGTGTTCGTCACCGAGGAGGACTGGGC
>NZ_JBFULZ010000016.1:0-34517 GCF_054049635.1 Cellulomonas sp. P5_C6
CGACGGGAGGGCTCGGGCGCCGGTGCGGGGGTCGGGCCCGTGGCGGGAGCCGCGGTGCGGTGGGCGGCGCGGGTGGCCCCGGTGGTGACGGCCGGCGCGGCCGGTGCGGCCGGCCGGATCTCGCGCGGCGCGATCTCRTGCGGTGCGACGCCCGGCCCGTCCGGGGCGACGTCGTGCAGGGGGTCCCGACCCGCCCGCACGTCGAGCGTCACCGTGTCGCGCAGCCAGGTGCGCAGCCCGACGCCGGCGCCCGGCGGCAGCCCGGTGAGGACGTCGACGGTCCGCAGGCCGAGCAGCGCGCTGCCCGGCGTCTGGCCCGCGCGGGCGAGCGTCGCCCACATCGCGAGCGCGAGCCCGACGACGAGCACCGCGCCGGTGGCGATGAGAGCCGCGCGTGCGCCGGCAGGCGCCAGCAGGCCGACGACCAGCGGGGACAGCGCCACGAGCAGCAGCAGGACGTCGACCACGGCGGCCAGCGCCCGCGAGCCGGTCGCGGCGGGCAGGGTCCCGGCGAGCGCGGTGGGCATCGAGGCCTGCGGGTGCTGCACGCGCGACCCGCACCGCGGGCAGACGTCGCGACCGTCGGGCAGGGCTGCGGCGCACACACCACAGGAGGCAGCGACGGCGACGGTCATGCCGGCGGACCCCCTCGATCATCGTGGGCGTCCTGCCGGTCGGCACCCGGCATCGGCCCTCTGCGACCGCCGATACTGGCACGTTTCAGGCGCCCCTGCGACCGCCCCCCGAGGGAACCGGGTGCGCTCAGCTCGCCGCTGACCACGACGCCGGGAGGAGCTGGGTGGTGACGACGTCGACGAGGCTCGCGGTGGGCACGGTGGCCTCGTACACGGCGGCGTCGACCTTGGACAGGCGCAGGCCCTCCGCCAGGTTGGCGTCGTGGCCCGTGTACGAGACGCGGGAGAGCTCCGTGCCGTCGGTGTGCGTCCACTGGTCCACGGACCGCACCTCGAGCCCGTTCCAGCGGCCCGAGACGTCCAGCTCGAACAGCTCGGTGACCTCGCCGACCGGGACCACCCGTCGCCAGCGGCCCGCGACGGTCCGGGCGAAGCCGTAGGCCGGGGGCGGCTCGACCTCGGACACGACCACCACCTCGTCGCCGAGCGGGTCCGCGTTCAGATAGGTGTTCTGCCACGTCGCCATCGGGCCCACCAGCCGCGAGATCCGCGGGCTGGGCGACGGCGTCACGCGCACCACGTCGGACACCCACGCGTGGCCGACGTCGACGTACTGGGCGAGCACCGTGCTCGACCCGTCGGCGGCGATGCGCACCAGCTCGGACGCCGCCGGCACCCGCGAGTGGACCAGCCAGGAGAGCGGGACGAGGTGGCCCTCGACGGGCACGAACCCGGTCCCCGTGAACGGCGGCCGGTCGAGGAACGGGCCACCCGTCAGCGCGCGGGTCTCGGCGTCCGTGCCGCCGGTGGCGTTCTCGAACCGGAGCTGCGCGGTCGCCGGGAACCGCAGGACGTCGACGTGCGGGGCGTCCGGGGCGAACGGCGTGCCCGGGAAGCCGAGCCCGTGCGCCGCGAACACCTCGGCCGGCGTGGTCGCCCACGCGACGTCGTCGGCGCGCACGACGAAGCCCGCGACGCGGTCGTACCCGCCGTCGAGGTAGGCCGTGCTCATCTGCGGCGTCACGGCCTTCTGCATGACGGTCGTGACGTGCTCCTGGGAGGACCCGGCCCTCACGGCAGCTGGTACGGCTCGTCGGTCAGCTCGACCGCGCCGAGCTCGTCGAGCGGGGCGTGGACGAACCACCCGACGCCTGGCCCCCCGGCGGAGGGCCGGCCGGCCAGGACGTCGTCGTCGAACGGGTCGTGGCTGCCGACCAGGACCGTGCCGGTCTCCGGGTCGGCCGGGCCCGCGAGCCAGACCTGCCCGTCGCCCCACGACGCGGTCGCCGACGTCACGTAGGTCCGCTCCACGGACGACGGACGCAGGGCGACCCACGCGGCGCCGGGCAGCTCACCGCTGGTCGCCACGATGTCGGCGGCGTCGAAGCGCTCGAGCCCGACGTCGCCCGACAGCCGGACGGCCAGGGTGTACTGCCGCTCGGGGACGACGACGGTGCGGTAGTGCTCGCCGCGGTAGACGAGGTACGCGCCGCGACGGACGGCTGGGTCCCGGGCGTCCGTCACGGGGTCTCCCGCAGCTGCACCGGGCGGTCGACCGCGCGGACGTCCTCGAGCTCGGTCGCGTCCACGAGGGTGCGCCAGCCGGAGTACTGGTCGCCGAGCATGTGGGTGGCCGCCGCGAACTGCGGGCTCCGCTCGTACGCGATCTCCACGGTGCCGGTGGCGACGTCGGGCGCCTTGGTCACCGTGACCGGCTCGCCGAACCAGGTGGCGACGACGCTGCGCTGGAAGACGCGGTCGAGCGCGTGGTCGGGGACGTCGAGCATCCACGGCTGCCCCTCGCGGTGCGGCACGCGCTGCACGACGTCCGCGGCGGGGAAGGCCTCGTACGCCGCGACGTCGTCGAGCAGCAGGCGCCGGGCGCCGCGGATCGGCCCGGCCGACTTGTACGTGGTGCCGCGGTGGATCGCGAACTCGCCCCGCGGGAGCGACAGCGCCGGGTCCGTCGACGTCACCGGGCCACCCGGATCCACGTGGACCCGTCGAACGCCGCGTACAGACGCTGGGTGCCGTCGCGCGTGAACTCCCAGATCTCGGCGCCCGCGGGGATGTCCGCCCGCGGCAGCCGGTACTCGGGGATGAGGTCCGGGGACTTGAGGAACCCGTTGCCGGTGTACGGGTCCGCCCAGGTGTCCGTCGAGCCGTTGCCGCCCAGGAGCGAGTTCCGCGAGATGTCGGCGTTCTGCGTGGCCTCGAAGCGCAGGGCGTGGAAGCTGTCCGCGTCGGTGGTGAAGGGGGTCTTGGGATAGTCCAGCCGGAGCGCGTCGTGCAGGTGCTCGACGCTGCTCAGGCCGACGACGTCCTCGAGGCGCGCGACCGAGCCACCCAGCTGCGTCATGGAGCCGTTGAGGATGTTCTGCAGGTCGGTCGGGTCCAGCACCTTCTGCACCGCGTCCCCGGCGGACGGCGGCGGCAGGGCGTCGTCGATCTCGCGCAGGACGGCCAGCTCCGGGGGCGTGAGGTCGCCGATCGGCGTCATCACCACCTGCACCAGGTGGTCGTGCGTCCACGGCGCGACGCCGTGCCGGGCGAACACGTCGGGGTCGGCGAGCACGGAGTCGATGACCTGCGCGGCGTTGTGCGCGGGCACCTGCTCGGGCGCGTAGGCGGTGTGGTGCTCGGTGCCGTCGGCCATCGTGTAGACGCGCTCGGGGTCCGGCGGCGTGCCCGGGGTGCCGCCCCCGGTCCCGCCGGTCGGCGGAGCGGGGTCGGTGACGGGACCGCTCGGGCCGCCGGGGTGGGCCGGTCCGGGGGCCGTCGTCGTGCCGCCTGTCGGACCCGGGTCGTGGCTCCCGCCGGTCGGCGTGTCCGTGCTCGGCGCGTGGACGGGGTCCGTGGGGGCCTTCGGCGAGCCGGCCAGGTCGTCGCCGCCCGTGCCGGTGCCGCCGGGGGTGGTGTCGTGGATCGGGTTGCCGTCGGGGCCGACCAGCTGGTGGTTGACCGGCGCGGGGACCTCGACCGGCTCGTGCACGGGCGGCAGGTCGGCGGGGTCGCGCACCGGCGGGACGCCGTCAGCGATGTTGTCGAGGCTGCTGGTGGGCAGGTCGAACGTGGTGGGCACGTCGGGGACCTTGAGGGCGTCGCCCAGGCCCTCGGTCGCGCCGCGCAGGCCGCCGAGCAGGTCGCCCATCTTGGGCAGCACGATCTTGCCGCCCTTGAGGGCCAGGGCCACGGGGTCGACGAAGTCGGCGATCCGCGCGCCCTTCTCGAGCCACGTGGCCACCCGGCCGGCCTTCGCCGCCAGGGCGCCGCCCTTGACCACGCCCGCGGCCTGCCCCGCCACGGGGATGAAGAAGGTGCCGATGTTGAAGATCGCACCGCCGGCGCCGCGGGCTCCGTGGCCGTCCTCCCAGGCGTCGTAGCTGATCAGGCCCTTGCCCAGCGCGGTCCAGGAGTCGCCGGCCGTGCCCCACGACCACTGCCCGTCCTTGAGGCCGATGAGGCCGCCCATGGCGCCCCACGTGGTCTTCATGGTGTCCCAGGACCACGACCAGTCCTGGATGCCGACCATGGCGCCGAGCCCGACGAGCGTCCCGCCCAGGCCGTCGACCACGAGCCCGTCCCAGACGAACTCCTTGACCCCGACGGCCGCGGACTTCGGGCAGTGGTCCTTGCGCTCCACGGACGAGCCCCACGCCATCGCCGCGTCGTCCGGGATCTCCGCGACCCCGTAGCCCAGGGGGTCGTGCTCGCTGGTCATGGCGTGCCACGGCGCCGCGCAGTACAGGGCGCGGATCCCGTTGGCGCAGGTGCGCTCGGCGTCCCAGAGCGTGACCTGGGCGGAGTTGACGCGCCCGATCAGGTCCGTGTTCTCGTCGACCAGGTCCTGGTCGTACTCCCAGTCGCTGTTCGACGCGATCTTGTCGCGGAACGCGTAGGCGTCGCGCTTGACCGCCGCGAGGGAGGCCTTGATGGGACGGATCTCCTCGGCGTAGGCGCGCAGCACGACCGCGACCTGGGCGACGGCGTCGCCGAAGTCGCGCGCGCTCGCCTCCACCGGGTCCATCACTGTGAACAGCTGCGCCGCCTCGGGCGCCTCGTAGTGAGCCGCGAGGCCACGCCACTTGCCGACGACGTCCGCGCCCGCGTCCCGGACCGCCCCGCCGCCGGTGCCCAGCGCGTTCGCCGCCGCGATCACGCCGTCCGGGTCGAGGTCGGCACCGGGGATCGCGTACGGGTTGATGCCCGACGCGTAGCACATGTCCGCCGTCATGAGCCCGGCACCGGGGGGACGGTGAACGTCGAGACGCCCGTGCCGGCGACGGACTGCGCGGCCGCCTGCTGCTGCGCCGCCATCTCCTCGTCGCCCGTCAGGTACCAGCGGGTCGCCGCGGCCGCGCCACCGACCGACGCGTTGATGCGGTTGCCGATGGACGTCAGCGTGGGCTTGTAGAACTCGAAGAACCCGCTGAGCGCGTCGGCGATGATCGGCGAGCTCGCCGTCCCCGCCACGACGGACTCCGCGTGCCCGGGCAGCTGCTCCACGGCGCTGCCCAGCAGCTCAGCCGCGCTCCCCACCCGGGTGAGGACGTCCTGCACGCCCGCGGGCTCGATGTGCCATCTCGACATCGGGTCAGCCGATCGCGTCGACGGCGGCCTTGGCCTTCTTCAGGGTGTCCTGCGCGGTGGTGTCGTTCTTCTCCAGCGCGCCGCGGAGCGTGCGGATGATCGTGCGCACCTCGCCGGCGACCCGGTTCCAGCGGGCCTCCTTGGCGGCGTAGTCCTCGGACACGCCGTCGGCCAGGTAGTCCGACATCGCGGCCTTGACGTCCCGGTCACGGGCGTCGATCAGGGCCTCGAGCCGCGACGCGACGGCGTTGAAGTTCTCCTGGGCCGTCTGCGAGGCCGCGAGCTCGTAGTCGCGGCGGTCGATGCTGTTGCCGGTGCTCATGGTGATCCCCCTCAGGCCTTGGAGCTGCCGAAGCGCGCCGCGTCGAACGCGGTGCTGCCCTCGGTCGATCGGGTCTCGTCCGCCATCTGCTGGTCGCCCTCGCCGAACGAGCGGTCCATGCCGCCGATGCCGGTGAGCACCGCGTGCAGAGCACCGTTGAGGTCGGCGGAGATGCGGTCGGTCTCGCCCTTGAACTTGTCGAACGCCGCGCGACCCGCGCCGTTGAACTTGCCCTGGAGCGGCTCGGCGGCGGCGGCCAGTTGCTTCACCAGGGCGCCGAGGTCGTCGCTGGACGTCGAGGTCTTCTTGGTCAGCGTCGAGAGGACGTCTGATCCCATCGCGAACTTCATGTGGCCCCCATGCCGTCGGTCCGTCGTTCCGCCGCCCAACCTCGCGGCAATTCGAGCATCGTGCCAGGTATGCCGGGCTCGTGCAGGCGTTCCCGCCGGGCGCGGATGGTTGCCCCGGGTCCCGAATTGCGCTCTGACGACGGTGTTCACCCGGTTCGGCGCGAATCGGACGGCGCGCCCGGTTCACCCGTCCGGGTTGCCCGTGTCACTCCGTGAGACCCGGGGCCGCCCGGACCACCACCGTCGAGGCGGTCTTGTCCGCGAACGTCTGACGGCGCCGGTCCCACAACGGCCAGAGGAACCCGAGGAGCAGCGGCAGGTCGAGCAGGTGGGCGACGTCGCGCGTGATCGCCGGGCCGGCGCCGAGCGGCTCGTCCGTGACCGTCGAGACCAGCCGCGTGCCCGTCAGCGACCGGCCCAGGGACTGGCCCGACCGACCCTGCTGCCCGCCGCGGTTCCACACCCACACCACCGGGATGAGCACCGCGCCGACGATGACGACGACGCCGCCGACCGTCGGGTGCGTCGGCGGTGGCTGCGGGTCGGTGAGGACCGAGAGGGCGACGCCCAGGAGGTAGACCGCGAACGTGACCAGCACGTCGACCACGGCGCCCGCCGCGCGGCGCCACCAGCCCGCGAGCGGGCTGTGCGCGGCTGCGTCTGTCACGCGGGCATTCCTACCACTGCGGCCGGGCGCGTCCTCAGTCGGTCAGCCGGTCCAGCAGCGCGAGCGCCTCGGCTGCCGACGCCACCTCGCGCGGGCCCGTCGCCGGCACGGACCCGTCGGCCGGGGCGATCCGCCAGCCGCCGATCGCGACGACCGGCACGCCCGTCCGCACGGCCAGCGCCACCTCGCTCGTCGTCCCCCACGACCCGCCCACGCTCACGACGACGTCGCTGGACCGCACGATCAGGGCGTTCCGGAGCTCGCCGAGCCCGGTCGGGATCGCCACCGTGACGTGCGGGTCCGCCTCAGCCCGGTCGGTCCCGGGCAGCAGCCCGACGACCACCCCGCCGGCCTGCGCGGCACCGCGCGCGACGGCGGCCATCACGCCACCGAGCCCGCCGCAGACCACGACGTCCCCGCGCCGGGCAAGCCCGAGACCCAGCTCCTCGGCCGCGTCAATCTCGTCGGCGGACGCCTCCGACGGCCCGACCACCCCGACGTACGCCACCGCCACCCCCTCGAGAACGTCACTTCACCGCGAGAACGTCACTCTGAACTGCCGTTCTCGCGACGAAGTGACGTTCTCGCGGAACGGGGACAGCGTCCTCAGAACCGGTCCGGGTCGCCCGCGCCCACCCGGACCACCTCGGGCGTGCCGTCGGTCCAGTCCACCACCGTCGTCGGCTCGGTCCCGCAGTCGCCGGCGTCGACCACCGCGTCCAGCACCTGGTCCAGCTCCTCCTTGATCTGCCAGCCCTCGACCATGGGCCACTCGTGCCCGGGCATCAGCAGGGTGCTGGACAGGAGGGGCTCGCCGAGCTCGCGCAGGATCGCCTGGGCCACGGGGTGGTTCGGGATGCGCACGCCGACGGACCGCTTCTTCGCGTGCGCGAGCCGCTTGGGCACCTCGGGGGTGGCCAGCAGGATGAACGTGTACGGGCCGGGGGTCGCCGCCTTGATCGCGCGGAACGCGCTGTTGTCCAGGTGCACCAGCTGCCCGAGCTGCGCGAAGTCGGCGCAGACCAGCGTGAAGTGGTGCCGGTCGTCGAGGTGCCGGATGGACCGGATGCGGTCCGCGCCCGCGTGGTTGTCGATCCGGGAGCCCAGCGCGTAGCAGGAGTCCGTGGGGTAGGCGATGACCGCGTCCTTGCGGAGCAGCTCGACCACCTGCGCGATCGACCGCGGCTGGGGGTTCTCGGGGTGGACGTCGAAGTACCGGGCCATGGTGTCGAGGCTAGGCGTCTACGGCTTGTCGGGCGCGACGCCGCGGACCTCGTCGGCCGCGAACCGGCGGTGCGAGTCCGCCAGCTTGGCCCGCGCGGCCTCGCCCAGGTCGACGCCGAGCACGTCGGCGAGGCACACGAGGTAGACGAGGACGTCGGCCATCTCCTCCGCGACGCGCGCGTGGCGGTCGGGGGCGGCGAACCGCGCGACCGCCTCGTGCGCGGGCACCCACTGGAACAGCTCCGCCAGCTCCCCGACCTCGCCCACCAGCGCGAGGATCACGGACTTCGGGTCGTGGAACTGCTGCCAGTCGCGCTCGGTGCTGAACTCCCTGACCAGGCGCGTCAGCTGGGCGATCTCCCGTTCGTCGGTCACGGGCGCGAGTCTCTCAGGCCGGGACCAGGTGGTCGGGGCACACCTCGAACCGGTCGGCCTCGATCGACAGCTCGGCGCGGCCGCCGGTGATCGAGCGCAGGTCCAGCACGTACCGCCCGAGCTCCGCCTCCGGCACCGACGCCTCGATGAGCACCAGGCCGTCGTCGAGGGACGTGGTCGCGTTGATGTGCCCCCGCCGGGCCGACAGGTCGCTCATCACGTCGCCCTGCGCGGTGATCGGCACGGTCACCGACACGTGGCTGATGGGCTCGAGGACGATGGTGCCGACGGCGTTGAGGGCCTCGCGGACGCCGTTGCCCGCGGCCGTGCGGAAGGCCATGTCGGAGGAGTCGACCGAGTGCGACTTGCCGTCGTAGACCTCGACGCGCAGGTCGACGACGGGGTAGCCGTGCGGGCCGCCGCCGGCCATCGCCTCGATCACGCCCTTGTGCACGGCCTGCACGTAGGTGCGGGGGATGGCGCCGCCGACGATGGCGTCGACGAACTCGAACCCCGTCCCGTGCGGCAGGGGCGACACCCGCAGCTGCACCACCGCGAACTGCCCGTGCCCGCCCGACTGCTTCTTCACCTTGCCCTCGGCCTCGACGGGCCGGCGGATGGTCTCGCGGTACCCGACCGGCACGGGCGACGTGCTGACGTGCACCCCGAACACCCGCGCCAGCCGCTCCAGCGCCACCGCCAGGTGCGTGTCGCCGAGCCCCCGCAGCACGGTGCTCTCGCCGGAGCGCTCGATGCGCAGCGTGGGGTCCTCGGCGGTGAGGCGGCCCAGGGCGGCGGAGAGCCGGTCGTCGTCGGACTGCGTGAGCGGCTCGAGCGCCAGCCCGTACACCGTGTCCCGCTCCCGCGGGGGCCGGGCGGTCATCGACGCGGCCGGCCCGGTGCGCTCCGCCAGCAGGGTCCCCGACGGCGTCCCGGTGAGCTTGGCGACGGCGCCGATCTGCCCCGCCGGGACGGCGTCGACCGGCAGGTGCTCCTTGCCCCGCAGCCGGAACAGCCCCGGGATGCGCTCCTCCGTGCGGGTCGCCGTGTTGATCAGCCGGTCTCCGTTGCGGACCGTGCCGGACAGCACCCGGAACATGGTCACCTGGCCGACGAACGGGTCCGCGAGCGTGCGGAACGCGTACAGCAGGGTCGGGCCGTCCGGGTCGGCGGCCACCTCGACCTCGGTCTTGCCGGCCTGCACGCGGGCGGTCCGGTCCGCCGGGGACGGACCCAGCTCGCAGAGCAGGTCCGCCAGCCGGTCGACGCCGACGCCGGTGACCCCCGAGGCCATGAGCACGGGGAACGCCTCGCCGTCGCGGACCTCGTGCGCGAGCGTGCTCTCCAGCTCCGCGGTGGTCGGCATGTCGCCCGACAGGTACCGCTCGAGCTGGTCGTCGTCGTGCGCGACGATCTCCTCGGTCACCTCGTCGTGCAGGCGATGCTCCTCGTCCGCGAGCCCCGCGGGGAGGGCCTCGGAGTGGTGCCGGCCCTCGCGGTCGTAGGCGAGGCCCTCCTCGGAGAGCACGTCGGCGACGCCCGTGAACGCCGTCTCCTCGCCGAGCGGCAGCTCGAGGGGGACCAGGGCGTCCCCGAAGGCCGCGCGCAGGTCCGCCAGCACGTGCCGGAAGTCGGCCCGGGCCTTGTCCTCCTTGGTCACGACGACCATCCGGGGCACGCCCGCGTCGGCCGCGAGCCGCCATGCCGCGTGCGTGCCGGACTGGACCCCGTCGACCGCGCTCACCACGATCAGCGCCAGGTCCGCGGCCGCCAGCGCGGCGTCGACGGAACCCGCGAAGTCGGCCGACCCCGGGGCGTCGAGCAGCGTCACGTCGTAGGCGTTGCCATCCGGTGCGGTCCACGGAAAGGGGGCGACCCCGAGGCCCAGGGAGATCCCGCGCGCGATCTCCTCCGGCTCGTGGTCGGTGACCGTCGACCCGTCCTCGATGCGCCCCGCACGGGTGAGCACGCCGGCGCGGTGCAGCAGCGCCTCGGTGAGGGTCGTCTTGCCCGATCCGGCGGCGCCGAGCAGCGCGACCGTCCGGATCCTCGGCGTCGCTGCCTGGTCCATCGTCCACTCCCGGTCCGGAGTCGTCTGGCTCTTCCGGCCACCCTAGGACGCCACGAGCCCGGGACGCGAGGCGTCCCGGGCTCGTGCTGCGTGCAGGGTGTGGGTCAGCTGGCGGCGAGGATGTCCACCACGAACACCAGCGTGGAGTTCGCCGGGATCGAGCCGCTGGCCGTGGCCCCGTAACCGAGGTCCGGCGGGATGATCAGCAGCACCTGGCTGCCGACCGTCTGGCCCGTGAGGCCCTGGGTCCAGCCGGGGATGACGCCGCTCAGCGCGAACGTCGCCGGCTCGCCGCGGTCCCACGAGGAGTCGAACTGCGTGCCGTCCCAGAGCCAGCCGGTGTAGTGCACCGTCAGCGTCTGGTCGGCGGTCACCGGAGCGCCTGCGCCCTTGATCAGCGTCTGCGCGACCAGCGTGGTCGGCGCCGGGTCGGTGAGCGGCGTGATCGACGGCTTGCCGTCGGCGTCGAGGGTCACGGTCGGCAGGCCGGCGGGCGGGGTCACGGCCTCGCCCTCGGCGCGCTTGGGCACCGGCGGGGTGTCCTTGGCCTCCACGACCTCGCCGACGACCACGTTCGTCGTGCCGTCGTCGCCGGGGACGGCGAACAGGATGCGGACGCCGACCTTCTGGCCGACGAGCGCGTCGTGCAGCGCCGGGAGCAGCTGGTCGTCCGCGACGAGGGTCTCAGGGGTGCTCGAGTAGGTGTCGCCGAGCGCGCTGCCGTCCTTGCCGGAGATCGCCGTGGTCTGGATGGAGAGCGTCTGGCCCTCGGTGATCTCGGCGCCCGTGCCCTCGTCGACGACGCGCACGGTCAGGCCGGTCACGGTGAACGGCGTCGACGGGAGCGTGATGGTCGGCTTGCTGCCGGCTTCTCCCTCGACCTTCACCTGGGCGAGCGCGGCGGTGTCGGCGGCGTTCTCGGCCGACGTCGACGACGCGGAGGGCGACGCGGACGGGTCGGCGCCGGAGTCACCGGAGCAGGCGGCCAGCGACAGGCCGAGGGTCAGGGCGACTGCGGCCGCGGCGAGGCCGCGGCGGGCGGTGGTCGTGCGGCGCACGAAGGTCCTCCGTCGTATTGGGTCCCGCCCGGGGAGGCGGCGGACCTCGGCACGGTACGCGAGTTTTCTGGGAGTGTGCTGAGCGAGCCGACCGGCGGGCGGCGCGAATCGCTTCAGATCAGCCGGCGGTCGCCCTGCCGGACCACCCGCAGCCAGCGGTAGCCGTAGCCCTCGACGTCGACGTCGGTACGGCCGTCGGCGTCGATCGTGCACGAGCCGTCCTGCAGCAGGTCGACCAGCTCGACCGTGTCGTCGCAGTCGGCGAACCGGAGGGGCACGGTGACGGCGTCCGGGCCGAGGTTGTGCACCGCGATCGTCGAGCCGTCACCCCAGGTGCTGCGGTGGGCGAGGACCGAGTGGTGCGGCTGCGCGAGGATCTCGGCCCGCGCGGTCCAGCCGAGCTCGGGGGACTCCCGGTAGCGGCGGACCAGCAGCTGGACGAAGTTGAGCAGCGACCCGGGGTCGCGGCGCTGGTCGGCCACGTTCACGTGCTCGGGGGAGTACCCGCCCGGGGTGACCGGACCCGACAGCCTGCGCGCCGGCGCCTGCGAGAATCCGCCGTTCGTGCCCGAGGTCCACTGCATGGGCGTGCGGACGGCCATCCGACCCTCGGCGGCGAGGTTCTCGCCCATGCCGATCTCCTCGCCGTAGAACAGGACCGGCGTGCCGGGCAGCGAGAAGAGCAGCGAGTAGACCATCCGGATGCGGCGGGGGTCGCCGTCCAGCATCGTCGGCAGACGCCGTCGCAGGCCGCGGCCGTAGAGCTGCATGTCGGGGTCCGGGCCGAGGGCGTCGAACACCTCCTGGCGCTCCTCGTCCGACAGCTTGTCCAGCGTGAGCTCGTCGTGGTTGCGGACGAACGTGGCCCACTGGGCGTCGTGCGGGATCTCGGGTCGCTTCGACAGGGCGTCGGCGATCGGGCGGGCGTCCCGTCGGGCGAGCGCCAGGTAGAGGTGCTGCATGCCGATGAAGTCGAACTGCAGCGTCAGCTCGTCGCTCTGTGCAGGGCCCCCGCCGAAGTAGAGCCGCTGCTGCTCGTACGGCAGGTTGACCTCGCCCATGAGGATCGCGTCGCCGACCCGGCGGGTCAGGAACGAGCGCAGCTCCTTGAGGAAGTCGTGCTTGTGGACCACGTCGTCGCCCGGGGTGTTCGCCGCGTCCGCGAGGAAGAACGGCACGGCGTCGACCCGGAACCCGCTCAGCCCCAGCTCGGCCCAGTACCCGATCACCTTCGCGATCGCGTCCCTGACCTGCGGGTTCGCCGTGTTGAGGTCCGGCTGCTGGTGGTAGAAGGTGTGCCGGTACCACTCGCCGGTCGCGTCGTCCTTGGTCCAGATGCCCGTCTCCTTGTCCGGGAAGACGACCTTGTCCTTGGTGGACGGCGGCTTGTCCTTCCGCCAGACGTAGAAGTCGCGGTACGGGTTGTCGAGGCTCTTGCGGGACTCCTGGAACCACCGGTGCTTCCACGACGTGTGGTTGACGACGAGGTCCGCGATCACCCGGATCCCGCGGTCGCGGGCGGTCCGGATCACCTCGAGCAGGTCGCCCACGTCGCCCAGCCGCGGGTCGACCCCCAGGAAGTCCGAGATGTCGTAGCCGTCGTCGTAGTCCTGCGTCGGGTAGAACGGCATGAGCCACAGGCACGTGACGCCCAGGTCGGCCAGGTGGTCGATCCTCTGCACCAGGCCCGGGAGGTCGCCGACGCCGTCGTCGTTCCAGTCCATGAACGTCTCGACGTCCAGGCAGTAGATGACGGCGTTCTTCCACCACAGGTCACCGGTGTCGTGAATCCTCATGGGGTCCGTTCCTACCGCCTGCGTGCCGATGCCGCGCGCGGGACCGCCGGCTCGGGAGTCACGGACGGGTGAACGCCGACCGGGTGAAAAGGGCTGACGCGCTGCACCGACGCTTGTGGGGTGGATGACCGCATTGTCTCGGGGGGACGGCCGTGACAATCTGCAGATGAGCCGCAGATCGGGTGCGGCGCGGGGGGATCTGCAGGACGAAGGACCAGGACGGATGTCCGTGCTGGTTCCTAGAGTTCAACGATTGCCCCGTCGAACCCGATGCGGACGACGACGTCGACGGGAGGACGTGTGGCCGACACCCTGGTCCGGCGCGACGCCGTCCGAGCCCCCGCGTGGCCCGCGTTCGCGGCCGTGGCGGTCGCGCTGCTCTCCGTGGTCCTCGCCCTCGTCTCGGCCCTCGTCCTCGATCCTCCGTCGCGCGTCCTGCTGATCGCGGGGTACGTGCTCGGCGCCGTCGTCACCACCGTCGTCGCCAGCGTGTACCGGGCGATGCGCAACGCCCGCCGCTCGGACCCCGCGTTCCGCCCGCAGCCGTGGCTGGACCGCCTGGCCACGTGGGCGCTCGTCGTCGGTGTCCTTGCCGGGCTKCTCAACGCCTTCTTCCTCGCGACGGAGCTCGCCAAGTGAGGCGCGTCCGGCGGGCCCTGGCGTGGCTCGCCGCGGCCGGTGTGGCGGTGTCCGCCGCGCTCGTGCTGGCCCCGTCGGCGACGGCGGCGTCCGACCTGAGCGACGCGGGAGCGGCCGCGTTCGCCGACGTCGCCAGCTGCGCCGCGACCTCCGACCACCTGCTCGCCGCGATCGTCGTGGACGCGTCGGGGTCGCTGCGGCAGACCGACCCCGACGACAAGCGCGTCCAGGCCATCGCGACCGCCCTCGACTCGCTCGCCTCGCTGCGTGCCGAGAGCAACGGGTCGCTGGACGTGCAGGCGAGCCTGGCCACGTTCGGCGCGCAGTACGAGGAGCTCGTCGGGTGGGGCTCGGTCGACGGGTCCCAGCTGGCCGCGCTGGAGGGCTCGGCCACCGCCGACCTGCCGAGTCGCGACCGCGAGAACCTCACGGACTACCGGGCGGCCCTGCGGGGCGCACAGTCCTCCCTCGACGCGCAGGCGACGGCCGTCGGCGGCACCAGCTGCAAGGTCCTGCTCTGGTTCACGGACGGTCGGCTCGACGTGGACGGCACCGGCGGCAGCGAGCCCGCCACGGACGCCGCCCGCGCCGAGCTCTGCACGCCGCAGGGGCAGATCGACGGGGTGCGCGGCGACCGGATCGCGATCATCGCCCTCGCGCTGTTCACCGAGGGCTCGGTCACGCAGCAGGACCAGGACCGGCTGCAGGCGATCGCGGAGGGCACCGGCGGCGCCGAGACGTGCGGCACGGTCCCGATCCCCGCCACCTCGGCCGGCGGCGCGTTCCTGCGTGCCGACGACGCCGACGCGATGCGGCGCCTCTTCGCCCAGGCCGCCGCGCTCATCGCGGGCGGCACCTCGTGGAAGTCGCTCGAGTGCCCGTCGGCCGAGTGCGTGGACGGCACGCTGACCATCCCGGCGGACCGCGGCATCGGGCGCTTCCGCGTGGTCCTCGAGCGCGATGCCGCCGCGGCCCTGCCGACGCTGCTGGCCTCGGACGGCACGACGGTCCCCCTGGACGTGCCGTCGTCCCAGGCCGACGGGGCGCAGGTGGTCGTCAGCGACCGCGAGGGCCTGATGACGATCGACGTCACGTTCCCGCCCGCCGGCTCCGACGGGGGCGACTGGACCCTGCAGCTGGGCAGCACGGCGAGCCTCGTGGACCTGTACTACTTCTGGGGCGTCGACCTGGCGATCGAGGGGCCGGAGCGCGGCCTCACCATCGGCGAGACCAGCACCGTCACGGTGACCCCCCAGCACAAGGACGGCAGCCCGGTGTCGCCGGACGAGCTCTCCGGGGACCTGGACCTCGCGGTGACCGTCGCCGGCGTCGACGCGAGCAGCGACGTCAAGGACCTCGGCGACGGGTCCTTCTCGCTCGACGTGACGGTCCCCGCCGAGGGGGCGGCCTCGTCGATGGCGATCGAGGCGACGGCCCGCGGGGTGAGCGCGCCGAGCGAGATCCCCCTCGGGCCCGTCACCTCGCGCGCCGACCTGCCGACGGCCCTGCCGACGTCCTACCCGACCGTCGCGCCGAGCCGGTTGCTCCTGCCCAACCTCGTCGGTGACGGCACGACGAGCGGGACGCTCACCTTCACCGGGTCGAAGGACGGGGCCACGCGGGCCTGCGTCGCGGACGCGACGTTCACTGACGCTCCCGACCCCGCCGGCACGATCACGCTGACGCCGGACAACCCCTGCGTCGACGTCCCGGCCGACGGCACGGCGCAGATCACCGTCGAGGTCTCGTCCCAGCACCCTGCGGACGGTCGGGTCGACGGGACCCTGCCGATCACCCTCACCGGTGCCAACGGCGGCGACGACGTCACCCTCACCGTGCCCGTCGGGCTGTCCATGACCCGGCCCGTCGACGAGGGGAAGCGCTGGGGCCTGGTGGCCCTGTTCTCGCTGGCCGCCCTGCTCATCGCGTGGCTCACCGCGGAGGTCTCGCGGCGCGTCGCGGACCGCTTCCGGCTCACCACCGACGCGCGCGTCGCGTCCGTGCCGGTGCTCGTCAGCGCCGCGGGGATCCGCCGGGCGAACGCCGACCACCCGAACCTGCTCGAGCCGGCCTTCGACTTCGAGGCGCTCCGGGTGTCGAGGCCGGGACGCCTGGCCAAGTTCGACGCGGCCGGGCTCGRGTACCGGCGGACGTTCCCCTGGTTCCCGCTGAAGTCGGGCACGGGCGTGGTCAGCGCCGCGGGCGACTCGATCGTCGTGACGACCGCCGGCAACGAGCTCGTCCGCGGCGACGGCCGGACGGCGACGGTCCAGCTGCCCGGCTCGGTCGGGTTCGTGCTGGTCGCCGAGCCGCCGGCGCCGGGCGCGGCCGACGTCCAGGGCCGGCTGGTCATGGTGATCGACTCCCGCGACGGCGTCGCGGCCGCCCTGCCCGACCGGCTCGACGAGGTGCGCGACGCCCCGTGGGACCGGATCGTCGACGCGGTCCTGGGTGTGGTGAGCGCGCGCGGCGCGGTCGCCGCGAAGGCCGCGGGTCGCGCCCCGGCACCCGCGACTGCGACGACGCACGTCGCCGCCGAGGAGCGCGCGGCCCCGACCGCGTCGTGGGCCGACGACGACGCGCCGGCGGCACCGGCTCGGTCGACCTCCGGATCCGACTGGGCCGACGACCTCGGCCCCAGCAGCTCGCCCACGCCCGAGCCCACCGGCAAGGGACCACGCGGCCGACGGGGGCGTCCGCGCCCCGAACGGTCGACCTCATCGACCCCACCTCCCGCCGTCGACGACGCTGCCGGCGACGCACCTCCGAGCCAGATGAACTGGGACTAGACCACCCGCACGCTCTTTCTCACCACAAGGACACCTCATGCTTCGTCCGTTTCTCCTCGTCGGCGTCGGCGGCTCCGGCGGCAAGACGCTCCGCGTGGTCCGCGAGGACCTCGAGCGCCGGCTCCAGCAGGCCGGCTGGTCCGGCGACCTCCCGCGCGCGTGGCAGTTCCTGCACATCGACGTGCCCACGGTCGCGGACGGCAACGACTCGGACCTGCCCGGGCAGCTGCCCGACCGGGACTACCAGGGCCTGGTCGCCACGGGGGTGGACTACCGGACGATCGACGCGGCGATGACCAGCACAGCCAGCGCCCACCTGGCCGACGCGCTCGGCGGGTGGCGTCCGGACCCCAACCGCGTGAACATCCCGGCGAGCAAGGGCGCCGGGCAGTACCGGGCGCTCGGCCGCGTCATCACGGTGGCCGGCCTGGACCGGGTGCGTGAGGCGCTCCAGAGCGCCCGGCGCCAGCTGACCGGGGCCGAGGTGGTCGGCGAGCTGCAGCAGGTCACCAAGAAGCTCGGCGGCGAGCCGTCGTCGGTGGTGCACGAGCCGACGGTCATCGTCGTCTCCTCCATCGCGGGCGGCAGCGGCTCCGGCGCGGTGATCGACGTCTGCGACGCGGTGCGCGCGCTGGGCGACAAGTGGGCGAGCGAGATCGTCGGCGTCCTGTACGCCCCGGACGTCTTCGACTACCTGCCCGAGGAGGCCCGCCGCGGCGTGCGCCCGAACTCGCTGGCGGCGCTGGCCGAGCTGCTCAGCGGCTTCTGGAACGAGGACGGTGCGACCGAGGGGACCACCGAGCTGTTCGCCCGGTACGGCGTGCAGCTGGGCAACGCGCGGCGGCTCGGGCCGCGGTACCCGTTCCTCGTCGGCGCCCGCAACGAGCACGTCACCTACCAGACCCAGAACGACATCTACCGCGCCCTCGGTCGGTCGCTGGGCGCGTGGGTGGTCAGCGAGCGGCTGCAGGACGCCCTCTCGACGTACACGCAGGGCAACTGGGCCCCGACCGCCCAGGCGGTCCCGGACAAGCTCTCGCTGCACACCCAGGGCACCGAGACGCCGTTCGCCGCGCTGGGCTCGTCCCGCGTCGGGCTCGGCCGGGACCGGTTCCGCGACTACGCGAGCGAGCACCTGGCCCGCACGGTCGTCGAGCGGTTCACCCGTCGGCACGAGGAGCTGCGGCAGCGCGGCGACGACCGGACCGACAAGCAGCTGGTCCGGGACACCGCCGACGACGTGTTCKGCGGGTTCCTGGCGGCGTCGGGGCTGGACGAGCGCGGCAAGGACCGCAACCAGATCGTCGACGCCCTGCGCCCGGAGTCCCTGCGCGACGACCTGAAGGCCGTCTTCGGCGAGGTGCAGGCGAAGTCGCGCGACGCCATCTCAGAGAAGGGCGAGCGGGCCGAGAACGTCCGTCGCAACATCCGCAACCTCGTCGCCGAGCGCCGCTCCCACTTCCAGACCACCCAGCTCGCCGCCCGGACGGATGCCGCCCGGGCCTGGGTCGACAGCATCCAGCGCGACCTCACCGCGCTCGCGGCGCGGTACGTCGCGTCCAGCGGCGCGCCCGTGACGGTCGAGCTCCTTCGGCGGCTGGCGACCGAGGTGCGGCAGGTCCGCGACGAGCTCCGGGGCGAGGCCAGCGCGAGCCGCCGCTGGGCCGCTGACGTGGACCAGCAGATCCGCGGCGCGCTCGACGACGCCGACACCGCGGTCGTCCTGAAGACCACCGACCGGCTGGCCGAGGCGGTCAAGCGGGCCGTGCACACCCTCGCCGAGGAGCAGGAGGCGGAGATCCGCGACCTCGCGGTCGAGCTCATCCCCGACCTGGTCGAGAACGTGCTCGACCCCCTGATCCAGGCCGTCGAGCACGGGCTCGAGGCGCTGGCCGAGGCCCGAGGCGCCCGACCGGACGGGCGTCCGTCGATCGTCGCGCTGTGGCCCGAGGGCGACGTCATCCCGATCCGCCTGCGCCCGGCCCCCAACGAGTTCCTCCTGGAGAAGCCGGACGACTACCCCGACATCCTGTCGTCGCTGGTGTCCCGGACGCTCGGCATCGAGCAGCCGCGCGACGCCCGGAAGTCCGCGGACATCCAGGTGCTCCTCGGCACGGACGAGGTGGACGGGGTCAAGCAGGACCTGATCGCGCGGACGTCGGACTGGGTGCCGCGCAACCACCTCCTGCACCGCACGGTCACTGCCGCACCCAGCCGGGCGTCGTTCGCGGTGCACGCCGGCGCCGACGACCTGCTCGAGCGGGCGCGCACCTGGCTCCACCGCGACGGGACGGCGGCCGGGCGCTACATGGGCGAGGGGCTGCGCGACTACCTCGACCCGACGAGCGTCGGGCCGGCCGAGCTCGCGGCCCGGCTGCAGCGCTTCGAGGGCCAGCTCATCGCCGCCCTCAACGCCGGCTCGCCCCTGGTGAGCATCAACCCGTCCGTGCTCGTGCAGGTGCACGGCAAGAACGAGGTGTCGTACTCCACGCTGTTCAGCGAGGTGCCGCTGCCGGAGAAGTCGCCGGCCCGCGAACGCTTCCGCACGCTGCTGGAGTCGCGCGGCCAGTGGAACGAGGGCGTGGCCAAGTCGTTCAGCGACGGCGACGGCGCCTTCATCGACATCTTCACGGTCAACCGCGAGCCGTACGAGCCGGTCGTGTTCGACAGCCTGATGCGGCCCATCGCCAGCGAGTGGGGCGCCCGGAGCGCGTCGCCCGACCAGCGGGCGGAGTTCTGGCGCTGGCGTCGGTCGCGTCCGCTGGCCGAGGCGCTGCCGTTCTCGCCGGCCGTGCTCCGGTCGCTCGTGCGCGGCTGGTTCGTCGCCGGGTGCCTGAACCACCTCGAGGTCGACGACACGGGTGCCCGCGTCTTCGTGCCGGCCGACCTGGGCAAGGGCGGCAAGATGGCGGCGTTCCCGTGGCCCACCCTGACGGGGGTCAAGGCGACCGGCCCGGACCTGCTCCCGGCGCTGCTGGAGTCGGTCAGCCTGGCGATGCTCGACGTGAACGCCACGGAGTCCCTGGACCCGATGAAGCCGTACGACCGGCTGCGCGCCCTGGGCAGCGGCGGCGACGACCTCCCGGACGAGCTGTCCGCCTGGATCCTCGACGGCACCAACGCGCGCGGCGAGTCCGGCGCCGCGGCCGACTGGGAGCTGCGACGCAAGAAGGTCGAGCAGCGGATCGACGCCCTGACCGCCAAGTTCGACGAGCACTTCTCGCGCGTCGAGGAGGGCAACGACCTGCTCGGATTCCCGGGGTCGTACGAGCTGCGCGGCGAGATCCGCGCCTCGCTCGGGGACCTGCGCCGCAGCGTCGGGGCCCTGCAGCCCGTGGCCGAGGGCGGGGGCTTCTTCTGACATGCGCACGCTGACCGTGTTCGTCGTCGGCGGTGGCGCACGCGACAGCGCGATCCGCGGTCTGGCCGAGTCCTGGACGCGGGCGGGCATCCTCGAGCCGTCGCTGTGGGTCACCCCCGGCGACGTGGTCGTGCACCCCGCGGGACCGCCGTCCGTGCAGGCGTGGGCGGTCGACGCGGGCGGGGTCCGGGGCGTCGACCTGTTCGAGCACGTCGGGCGGTTCCGGCTCGACCTCGTGCGGGTGGTCGTCGGGCACCTGCTGCTGCTCGAGGACGCCTCGGACCTGTCGCTCGCCGCGACGGGTTCCGCGGTCGCGGACGCGATCGAGTCGACGCTGCCGCGGCGGACCGACCACCACGAGGCCGGGTGCCGCCTGCACCGGTCCGTCGTGGTGCTGCCGGTCAGCGGGGCGACGGGCGCCGACCCGTCGCTCTTCCAGCCGCAGTGGGACGTCAACGCGGTCATCTCGCCCGAGGACCGTCCGGACCTGGACCGCGCGAGCGTGTTCGTCCGGTACCCCGGCAACCTCGACGGCCACGCCACCGCGGCGCTCGCGGCCATCGGGGGGATCCTGCGCGGGGTCCCGGCCGGCGTGCTCGACGAGGCGACGTCGGACTCGACCACGCGGGAGGCGGACGCGGTCGTCGCGCGCATCTCGATCCGCTCGGTGGTCGGCGAGGACATGCTCGACCGCCTGGTCGGCGAGGCCCTGGACCCGGCACGGCTGGGTCCGGTCGGGCCGGCCCCGGTGCTGGCCTGGGCGCGTCCGGCCAGCCGCCCGGACCTCATCGCGGACCAGGCGGCGACGCACATCCTGCAGTCGCCGGAGTGGGCGCCCACGTCGGAGCAGGTCCCGCAGGGTCCGCCCGAACGGCACCACGGCTTCTGGTCGGCGCTGGGCACGGCCGCCGGGTTCAACGTGCGGACGGTCGGTGCCGTCGCCAGCTGGGTGGTCGACCGCGCGCGGGGTCGCGTGGAGACGAGGGCCACCGAGGCCGTCGTCGGGGCGCAGAACGGGATCCTGGTCACCCTCGGGCCCAAGCCGGTGGACGACCTGGCGCAGGCCTCGACCCGGCTGCTCGAGCGTGAGCGCGCCAGGATCGACGCGAACACGCGCTTCGAGTCCACCCGCACGGTCGCGCCGGTCCCGTCCACGTGGGCGCGACCGCGGGCGCTGCTGCTGGGGCTGGTCGACGGCGGCGACCTCGACGGCTTCCCCGAGCCGCGCCAGGCCGGCCGACGCGAGCTGCTGCCGCCGGGGTCGGTCGTCGTCCCGCCGGGCGCGCAGTGGGAGGGGTCGGACGGGGAGCGGGTGCTCGCCGAGGACCCGTCGGCGATGCGCGCGTACCGCACGGAGCTGGAGGCCAAGCTCGCCAAGGCGAAGGCCGCGGCGGAGAAGGCCGCCGCCGAGCTCGCCGAGGCCGAGGACGCCCGCGCCGAGTCGGAGAAGGTCCGCGAGGCCGCCCGGGTGGCGGCCGTCGCGGCGGCCAAGTCCGCCAGGGCCAGGTCCCGGGGCAAGGCCGCGCCCGCCGACGACGCATCCGCCGAGCCGGCCCCGCCCGCCAAGGCGGCGCTGCCTCCGCTCGTCCCGGACGACGCGACCCTGGCCGGGCTGCTGAGCAAGCGCGACCGGCGACGGGCGGCCGTCACGGCGCTCACGCTCGAGATGGAGCTGTACGGGGCCTGGTACTCGGAGATGTCGGGCGCCGTGCTGTGGAAGGTCGGTGACGACGTCGCGCAACGACGCGTCCGGCTGCAGACCCGGCTCGACGCCCTGGCCGCCCGGAAGCCGAGCACGCCGCCGGCCGAGGCGCTGTCCCGGGCCAAGGCCGCCGTCACCCGGTGGTGGCTGTGGACGGTGCCGATCTGGGCCGTCGCGACCGCCGCCGTGGTCTGGCTGCGGTACGGCTCCTGGCCCCAGTTCGTCGCRGACGCCGACCTGGCCATGGACGACATGCTGTACATCTGCGGCATCCTGCTCGTCGCCGCGCTCGTCCTCCTGGCCGCGGCCAACCACCGGTTCTACAAGGCGGTGCTCACCTACGAGTGGGCGGTCGAACGGGAGCTGACGCAGCTCCACCGGGACCACGCCGAGCTGATGTTCGTGGGCACCGAGCTGGCGAGGCTCGAGCTGCTCGACACGGTGCTGCGCGACTGGGTCCGCATCCTCGGGGAGGCGATCCACCGGCCGTGGGCGTCGCCGGACCGCGAGTTCGAGGACCTTCCCGAGGACGTCGTCGCGGCGCTGCCCGCCTCGATGGGGGTGGCGCGGCAGACGATGGGCGAGGACGCGATCCCGATGGCGACCCTGATGTCCGCGTACCGCGTGCTGTACCCGGAGCACTGGGCGACCCGGAACTTCGACCGCGCGTACGAGGCGTTCGAGGAGTCCGAGCCCACGGGACCGAACGAGGGGTACCGGTCGGCCGACCTGGACGCCCTCGACGGACCCGTGAGCCCGCGCAAGCGGCTCCGCGAGTTCTGGTCCTCGGGCGAGGCGCGCGCGGTGCTCACCGACCGCGCGCACGCCGACCTGCACCGCGCCGTCCGCGACGGTGACCTGGAGCTGCCCACCCGGGTGGTCGGCCGGATCGGCCGGTACGCGGACGGGGAGACGGGGCCGGAGCCGGAGTTCTTCCGGGCGACGGCGACGGAGAGCACGATGTTCTCGACCGACGCGTTCACCGCCGCCGGGAAGCAGTCCCGCCGCCACTACGTCGAGCGGTCGATCGCCTGGATCCCGACCTCGGCGCGGGCGGCCGTGTCGTCCGACGACGGCGTGCAGCTCCACGACTGCGAGGGGCCCAACGCCGTGCGGGTCGACGTGTCCCGCCGGACGCCGGCGCACGACCTGTCGATGTTCAGCGCGGAGGCGCCGCCGGAGGAGCCCGGCGTCGAGGTCCCCGACCGCGTGGTCGTCGAGTCGGGACTCGAAGACATCGCGTGGCACTGACCGAGGTGAGGCTGCACGTGCACCGCAGCGAGCGCGCGGACGCGCTCGTCGCCCCGCTGGCCGAGCTGCTGGCCGTGCCACCCCCGGACGTTTTCGCGGAGGACGTCGTCGCCGTCCCCACCAAGGGGGTCGAGCGGTGGCTGGCGCAGCGGCTCGGGCACCGGCTCGGCGCCCGGGCGGGGCGGCAGGACGGCGTCTGCGCGGCGATCAGGTTCGCGTCCCTTGACCGCCTCGTCGCGCAGGTGAGCGGCGTGCCGGCCGAGGACCCGTGGCAGCGCGACCGGCTGGCCTGGGTGGTGCTCGACGTCGTCGACGCGTCCGCCGGCGAGCCGTGGATGGCGGGGCTCACGCGGTACCTGGGACTGTCCGGGACGCACGAGGGCGACGACCTGCGCCGAGCGCGGCGACTCTCGACCGCCCGGCGCGTCGCGCGGCTGTTCGACGGGTACGCCGCGGCCCGACCCGCGATGCTCCGGGCGTGGACCGCCGGTCGGGACGAGGACGGCCTCGGCGAGCCGCTGAGCGAGGACCGCCGCTGGCAGGCCGAGCTGTGGCGGCGGGTCCGGGACGCGGTCGGCGGGCCCGATCCCGTCGAGCGGCTCGACCGCGCGGTCGAGGACCTTCGCGAGGCCGCACCCGCGGACCTGCCCGGCCGGGTCTCGGTGTTCGGGGCGACGCGCCTGTCGGTCGGCCACGTCGACCTCCTCTCCGCGCTCGGGCAGCACACCGACGTCCACCTCTGGCTCCCGCACCCGTCGCCCGCGCTCTGGGCCCGCGTCACGCCGCCGCCGGTGCTGCCACGTCGGGCCGACGACGAGACCGGTGTGGTGGCGAACCCCCTGCTGCGCACGTTCGGCCGGGACTCCCGGGAGCTGCAGCTGGTGCTGTCGCGGGTCGGGCTGCACGACGAGCACCACCCGCCGCCGGCGCGGCCGGCGACCCTGCTGGGTCGGCTGCAGGACGACGTCGCCGCCGACCGGGCACCCACCGGCGCCCACGTGCTCGGGCCGGACGACCGGTCGGTGCAGGTGCACTCCTGCCATGGGCCTACCCGGCAGGTCGAGGTGCTGCGCGAGGTCGTCGTCGGGCTGCTGGCGGACGACCCCAGCCTCGAGCCGCGGGACGTCATCGTGATGTGCCCGGACGTCGAGACGTACGCGCCGCTGCTCGCCGCCGTGTTCGGGCTCGACGGCATCGACGCGCCCGACCGGCACCCCGGGCACCACCTGCGGGTCCGCGTCGCCGACCGGTCGGCGGCCCAGGCGAACCCGCTCGCGTCCCTCGCGCTGCGTGTCCTCGACATGGTCGGCGGCCGGGTCACCGCGAGCGACGTGATGGACCTGCTGACGTCGGAACCGGTCCGCGAGCGGTTCGGGCTCGGGCAGGACGACGTGGACACGATCAGCGACTGGGTGGGCGACGCGAACGTCCGCTGGGGCCTCGACGACGTGCACCGGGAACCGTTCGGGCTGGTCGGGCGCCCGGAGAACACGTGGCGGGCGGGGCTGGACCGGGTGCTCACCGGGGTGGTGCTGGGCGAGATCGAGGGCGGGCTCKGGGCGGGCACGGTGCCGCTCGACGGCGTCGGGAGCACCAGCGTCGACCTCGCCGGGCGGTTCGCGGAGCTGGTGGACCGGGTGGCCTGGGCGGTCGAGGTGCTGGGCCGACCGCAGCCGGTGGGCGAGTGGCGRGAGTCGTTGCTGGAGGTCCTGGACGTGCTGGCGAGCACGCGCGGTCCGGCCACGTGGCAGCGGGCGCAGGTCGAGCAGGTGCTGGGCGGGCTCGTCACCGGTGCGGGAACGCGGGCCGGGACCGTGCTGTCGTCGTCGGAGGCCCGGGCGCTGGTCGCCGAGCTGTTCGCGCCCCGGGCCAGCACGGCGGGGTTCCGCACCGGCGGGCTGACGGTGTGCACGATGCTCCCGATGCGCGCGGTGCCGCACCGCGTGGTGTGCCTGCTGGGCATCGACGACGACGTCTTCCCGCGCGCTGCGCGCGTCGACGGCGACGACATCCTCGCGGTGGACCCCGTGGTGGGGGAGCGGGACGCCCGCAGCGAGGACCGCCAGCTGATGCTCGACGCTGTCATGGCCGCGACCGACCACCTGGTCATCACGTACACCGGGAACGACGAGCGGACCAACGCCGACCGGGACCCCGCCGTGCCGGTGGCCGAGCTGCTCGACGTGCTGGACGCGACCGCGACCGCGACGACGACCGCGACCGTGCGCTCGCAGGTCGTGGTCCGGCACCCGTTGCAGCCGTTCGACGCCCGCAACTTCCGCGCCGGTGAGCTCGGGCTCTCGGACCGGCCGTTCAGCTTCGACCCCTCGGCGGTGGCCGGCGCCCAGGCCGCGGCTACGCCGCGGGGCGTGCGACCCCCGTTCCTGGCGGCGCCGCTCCCGCGCCCCGCGGACCGGGTGGTCGACCTCTCGTCGCTGCGCCGCTTCCTCGCGCGGCCGGTGCGGGAGTTCCTGCAGACCGGTCTCCAGGTCGCCATGCGGCACGAGGAGGACGCGGTCTCCGACCGGATGCCGCTGGTGCTCGACGCGCTCGAGATGTGGCAGCTGCGCGAGCGTATCCTGCGGCTCCGCCTGACGGGCGTCGACGCCGCGACGCTGCGGGAGGTCGAGGTGCGCGCCGGCGGGCTCCCGCCGGGCCGGCTGGGCCAGGAGCTGGTGGACAAGGCGATCGGGGAGATGGAGGAGGTGCTCGCCGCCGCGGCGACGTGGCTGATCGAGCCGCAGCGCGACGTCGACGTGGACGTCGACCTCGGCGCCGGGGTCAGCGTGAGCGGCCGCGTCCGGGGTGTCCGGGGCACGACGGCCCTGACGCTGACGCCGAGCAAGGTCGGGTCCCGGCAGCGGGTCGCGTCGTGGGTGGACCTGCTGGCGCTCACCGCGGGCGCGGGCGGCGCGGGCTGGACGGCGAGCATCGTCGGCCGCGAGGACATCGCCAAGTTCGCGGTGGCGACGACGACGCTGTCGGCGCTCGACGCCGGCACCGCCCGGGACGTGCTCGCGGACCTGGTCGACGTCTACGACCGCGGGATGCGCGAGCCGCTGCCGCTCTTCGCGCACGCGTCCTCGGTCTACGCGTCCGAGCGCCGGGCCGGCGCCGACGAGACCGCGGCGCTGCGTTCCGCCTCCGTCCAGTGGACCGCCGGCCAGTTCCCGGAGGCCGAGCGCGAGGAGCACGTGGCCGTGTGGGGCGAGCAGAGCGCGTGGAGCGTGATCGTCGCGGACGGACCCCGGGCGGACGAGCGGTGGGCCGCCGACGAGTCCACGCGGTTCGGCGCCCTGGCCCGCCGGGTCTGGGACCCCCTGCTCGGCCATCTCGCCGGGGGTGCGGCATGACAGCGGCACTCCCGCCCTACTCGGCCATCGCCGACCTGCCGACGGGCGCCACGACCATGCTGCTGGAGGCGAGCGCGGGCACGGGCAAGACGCACGCGATCGCGGACCTGGTCACCCGGTTCGTCGTCGAGGCCGGCTACCCGATCGAGCAGATCGCCGTGATGACGTTCGGCCGAGCCGCCACGTCCGAGCTGCGCGGCCGCATCCGCCGGCGGCTGGTGGCCGTCCAGGAGGCGGCCGCCACCGGTGACGACGACGGGGACCGGGTCCTGCGCTCGATCCTGCGCGGCGCCGTCGTCCCGCTCGACACGGCCGTCGCCCGCCTGGACCGGGCGATCGCCACGTTCGACGGGGCGACGATCACGACCATCCACCAGCTGTGCCAGCAGATCCTGGCGGGGCTCGGCACCGCCGGTGACACGGACCCGTCCGCGGTGCTGGAGCCCGACCTCGACGACCTGGTGACGGCCGTCGTCGACGACCTGTACGTGCGGGACAACGCGGATCGCCCGGCCGGTTCGGCGCCGGCGTTCGCCTCGTACAAGGCCGCGTCCGACGTCGCCCGCAAGGTCGTCGGCGACCCCACCGCACAGCTGCTGCCCGAGCCTCCGGGTCCGCTCGACGCGGAGCGGCTCGCGTTCGCGCGAGACGCCCGGCTGACCAGCGCCGACCGCAAGCGACGGGCGCGCCTGCTGGGTTTCGACGAYCTGCTCGGGGACGCGGCGGCCGCGGTCCGCCCGACCACGGACCCGGAGCGCGCACCCTCGGTGGCGTCCGCCGTGGCGAACGTGCGGGGTCGCTGGCCGGTGGTGCTGGTCGACGAGTTCCAGGACACCGACCCCGTGCAGTGGGAGCTGCTGCGGGAGGCGTTCCACGGCGCGTGCACGTTGGTGCTGGTGGGGGACCCGAAGCAGGCGATCTACGCCTTCCGGGGTGGGGACGTCGAGACGTACCAGACGGCGGCGCGGTCGGCGACGGTCCAGCGGACGCTCGACCAGAACTGGCGCAGCGACGAGCAGCTGGTGACGGCCCTCGGCACGCTGCTGGCCGACCAGGAGCTCGGGGCGCCCGACATCCGGGTCCACCCGGTGCATGCCACGCAGACGGTGGCCCGGCTGCGGGACGACGCCGGTGCCCTGCCGCCGGTCCGGGTCCGGCGCGTCGGGGACGGCTCGGGCCTCACGGTCGGCACACGTGGACTGTTCACCGTCGACCCGGTCCGGGACCTCGTCGCGCGCGACCTCGCCGCCGACATCGGCACCCGCATCGCGTCGGGGACCACGCAGTGGCTCGGGTCCCCCGACCACCCGGGGGGCCAGCCGCTCCACGCCGGTCACTTCGCGGTCCTGGTGCCCAGCCACAAGCTCGCGGCCCAGGTGCGCGACGAGCTGTCGCGGGTCGGCGTGCCCGCGGTCCTCGTCGGCACCCGCAGCGTCTACGCGACCCGGGCGGCCGAGGACTGGCTCACCCTGCTGCGGGCGCTCGAGCAGCCCCACCGCACACCGTTGGCGCGAGCGGCGGCGATCGGCCCGTTCCTCGGGGTCCCGGCCGTCGAGCTGGCCGGCGACGCGGAGGTCGACGACCGGATCGGGACCCTGCTGCGCGGCTGGGCGGGCGCGGTCCACGAGCACGGCGTCGCGGCGCTCCTCGAGCTCCAGCTCACACAGGGCGGGCTCGCGAAGCGCCTGCTCGCCGAGGACGGCGGGGCGCGGCGGTACACCGACCTGCGCCAGATCGGGGAGGCCCTGCACGTGCTCGGCCGGACCGAGCGGCTGGGGCTCAGCGCCATGCGGGCGTGGCTGCAGGCGCGCCGCGACGAGGGCGAGGGCGACGCCGACGGGCTGCGCGGGCGGCGGCTCGACAGCGACGCCGAGGCCGTGCAGATCCTCACCCTGCATGCGAGCAAGGGGCTCCAGTACCCGATCGTCTACCTGCCGTTCGCGTTCGACCGGTCGTTCACGACGTCCAGCCCGCAGCGGGTCCACGTCGGTGGCGTGCGCTCGCTGTACGTGGGGTCGATCGACGGGTCCTCCACGCCGGAGCAGAAGGCGCTCAAGGCCCAGGAGAAGGCCGAGGCGATGGGGGAGGAGCGGCGGCTGACCTACGTCGCGCTGACCCGGGCGAAGTCGCAGGTCGTCGTCTGGTGGGCGCCGACGAGCAACGCCGGCGACACCGCGCTGACGGACTTCCTGGTCGGCGAGGCCCTCCGCGGGCGGCCGCTGAAGCAGCTGACGGACCGGGAGGCCGCCGACGCGATGGCCGCCTGGCAGGACGCCGGCGCGATCGTGGCCGAGGACGTGACCGCCGTCGTCGACGACGCCCGGCCGCCGGCGGCGAGCGCGGCCGGCGCTGTCCCGGTCGCTGCGCGCCTGGGCCGCCGGTTCGGGTCGCAGTGGCGCCGGCTCTCGTTCACGGGCCTGACGCGCGACGCGTCCCACGGCGCACCCGCCGCCGCCGTCGGCCTGCGGGACGGGGTCGAGGCGGACGTCACCGTCGTGTCCGACGAGCCCCCGGGCCTGGCGGACGCCCGTGACGACCGGCCGGGCGACGAGCCTGACGTCCCGACCCCCACCGAGGTCGGAGCGCACCCGTCCCCGCTCGCCGACCTGCCCAGCAGCGCGGCGTTCGGCATCTTCGCGCACGCGTTGCTCGAGCAGGTCGACCCGCGGGCGACGGACCTGCGCGCCGAGCTGCTCCGCCACGCGACCGCGCAGCTCCTCCTCCACCCGGTGCAGGGCGTCACGGCCGACGCCCTCGCCGACGCGTTCGTGCCCGTGCTCCGCACGCCGCTCGGGCCGCTGGTCGACGGCCGGTCGCTCAGCGACCTCGCGACGACGGACCGGCTCGCGGAGCTGGACTTCGAGCTGCCGCTGGTGGGCGGTGACCAGCAGCCCGACGGGTCGGCGTTGCGGCTGGGCCGGCTCGCCGAGGTCTTCCGGGCGACCGTGCCGCCCGACGACCCCCTGGCCGCCTACGCCGACAGGCTCTCGAGCCGCGAGCTCGCCGACCAGGGCCTGCACGGCTACCTGACCGGCAGCATCGACGCCGTGCTCCGGGTCCCCGCGGCCGACCGCCCCGACCGGTTCGTCGTCGTCGACTACAAGACCAACTGGCTCGGGCGTTCCTCGGCCCGGCTCAGCGCCGACGACTACACGCAGGACGCCATGGCCGGCTCGATGATCGACTCCGGCTACCCGCTGCAGGCGCTGCTGTACTCGGTGGCGCTGCACCGGTTCCTGCGCTGGCGGCAACCGGGCTACGACGCCGCGACCCACCTGGGCGGCGTGCTGTACCTCTACGTCCGCGGCATGTGCGGGCCGGACTCTCCGGTCCACGACGGGCAGGCGTCCGGGGTGTTCGCGTGGGAGCCGCCCGCGGCCCTGGTCGTGGCCCTGTCCGACCTGCTGGACGAGGGGGAGCGGTGACCGAGCTCGACGAGGCCGACGCCCGGGTGGCGCGGCGCGCGACGGGGGCGCTGCGCGAGCTGAACCGCCGCGGGGTGCTGGGCGCGGCCGACGTGCACGTCGCGCAGCGGCTGGCGGCCCTGGGCGGCGAGACGGACGAGCGCGTGCTGGTCGCGGCGGCGCTGGCGGTGCGTGCGGTGCGGGCGGGATCGGTCTGCGTGCCGCTCGAGGAGCTGCTGAGCGACGGACCCGTGCCGGACTGGCGCCAGGTCCTGGGGTCGAGCGTGCTCGCCGGCGAGGGCGGGCCGTTGCGGGTCGACGGCGACGCGCTCTACCTCGACCGGTACTGGCGCCAGGAGACCGAGGTGCTGCAGGCGATCCTGGACCGGGAGCTCGCCGCGCCACCGGTCGTCGACGTCGACCGCCTGCGGACGGACCTCGCGCGGCTGACGTCCCTCGGCGGCGTGGGCATGGAGCACGCGCAGCAGCTGGCCGCGGTGACCGCCGCCGCGGGCTGGACGACGGTGATCGCCGGCGGCCCGGGCACCGGCAAGACGACGACGGTCGCCCGGCTGCTGGCGCTGCTGGTCGCGCAGGGCGCCCAGCGGATCGCCCTGGCGGCGCCGACCGGCAAGGCCGCCGCTCGCATGCAGGAGGCCGTGCAGCAGCAGGTCGGGAGCATGGCGGCGGCGGACCAGCACGGGCTGGACGACCTCACGGCGTCGACCATCCACCGCCTGCTCGGCAGCCGGCCGGGGTCCGGCGAGCGGTTCCGGCACGACCGCGACGACCCGCTGCCGTACGACATCGTGGTCGTCGACGAGACGTCGATGCTCTCCCTGACGCTCATGGCCCGGCTGCTCGAGGCGGTCCGCCCGGACGCCCGGCTGATCTTCATCGGCGACCCGGGTCAGCTGGCCTCCGTCGAGGCGGGTGCCGTCCTCGGCGACCTGGTCGACGGCCTGAAGGCACGCCCCGCCCGCAGTCCCGCCGTGCTGCAGCGGGTGACCGACGCGCTCGGCTCCGCCCCCCGCGGGGAGGGCTGGAAGCGGGGGGTCGTCGAGCTCGACGTCTCCCACCGGCTGGACGACCGGATCGGGCGGCTCGCGGCGGCGATCCGCGCGGGCGACGCCGACGGCGCGATCGACCAGCTCACGGCCGGCGGCGTTGCGGTGCGGCTGGCCGACCCCGACGACGCCGGGGTGTGGCAGAACCTGGCCGAGCACGCGAACGCGCTGCGGTCGGCCGCCGAGAGCGGGGACGCGGCGCTGGCCCTCGAGGTGCTCGGGCGGCACCGGCTGCTGTGCGCCCACCGCACCGGCCCGGCCGGCGTGCACCGCTGGAACCGGCTCGTCGAGGACCTCCTGGAGAACCCGCGCGGCGGCGACTACGCCGGCCGGCCGCTGCTGGTCACGGCGAACGACCACGGCCTGCGGCTGTTCAACGGGGACACTGGTGTCGTCGTGACGGACGACGACGGTGCCCTGCGGGCGGTGTTCGCCCAGGGGCAGGAGCTCCGCCGGTTCGCGCCCGCCCGGCTGTCCGCCGTCGAGACCGCGCACGCCATGACGGTGCACAAGAGCCAGGGCAGCGAGTTCGACGGCGTGACCGTCGTCCTGCCCTCGGCCGACTCCCCGCTGCTGACTCGCGAGATCCTCTACACGGCACTGACCCGCGCGCGGCACGGGGCCGTGGTCGTGGGCACCGCCGACGCGGTCCGCGCGGCGGTCGGCAGGCGCGCGCGGCGAGCGAGCGGGCTGGCGCGGCGGCTGGCCGAGGCACCGACACCGGCGGTGCGGTAGATGCCCCGCCTCTACCCCGAGGAGCCGCGGTTCCGCGACGACGTCGGCGCCGAGCGCGCCGTCTGGGAGGCGTTGCGCGACCAGCTGCCCGACGACGTGGCCCTGTTCGCGGACGTCGGCCTGCAGGACGGCTCGACCGAGCGCGAGGTCGACCTGCTGGTCGCGTGGCCGGGGGTCGGGCTGGCGGTGATCGAGGTCAAGGGCGGGCACGTCACGCGCGAGGACGGCGGGTGGTGGCAGGGCTCGGGCGTCAACCGGCACGCGATCGACCCGGTGCACCAGGTGCAGCAGGCGCGCCACGTCCTCCACGAGCTGCTGCGGCGCGCGGGGCTCGATGCCGCGCGGGCTCGGTCGGCCCACCTGGTCGCTCTCCCGCACACGTTCGTCCCCCGGGACTGGGCCGCACCCGAGCTGCCGCGGACCATGCTGGTCGACCGCGACGACGTCGGCCGGGCGGCGGGCGTCGTGAAGCACGCGATCGACCTGCACGGCGCCGGCTTCGCGCCCCTGGACGAGACGGCGATGGACGCGTTGGTCGAGTTCCTGGCCGGCAGCTTCCCCTCGCAGGTCGAGGTGCTGGCCACCGCGGCGGAGTTCGAGGACCGCCTCGACCACCTGACGCACGACCAGGCCCACCTGCTCGACCTGGTCCGGTCGTTCGACCGGCTGCAGGTGGTCGGCGGCGCGGGCACCGGCAAGACGTGGCTCGCGCTGGAGCAGGCACGCCGTCGGGCGGCCGCCGGGGAGCGCGTCGCGCTGCTCTGCTACTCCCGCGGGCTCGGCCGGTACCTGCAACGGATCACGCAGACGTGGAAGCCCAGGGAGCAGCCGGCGTTCGTCGGCCTCTTCCACGACCTGCCCGTCGCGTGGGGCGCGGAGCCGGGTGCCGACGACGACGTCGACTACTTCGAGAGCGTCCTGCCGGTGCGCCTGGGCGAGCTCGCCGACGCCCGACCGCGGGACCAGCTGTTCGACACCGTCGTCGTCGACGAGGCGCAGGACTTCGGCGAGCAGTGGTGGTCGTCGCTGGTCCGGTGCCTGCGCGACCCGGACCGCGGCGGCCTGTTCGTGTTCCTCGACGAGGCGCAGCGCGTGTTCGGCCGGGACGGCGTCGCCCCCATCGCCACCCCACCGGTCCGTCTCGACGAGAACCTGCGCTCGACCAAGCAGATCGCCCAGCTCTGCGGCTCGCTGCGCGACGACGTGACCCGGCCGCGCGGCATGGACGGCGCACCGGTGCGCATCCTCGACGTGCCCTACGAGCGGGCGATCGGGGTGGCCGACGACATGGTGGAGGAGCTTCTCTACGAGGGCTGGCAGCCCGGGCAGATCGCGCTGCTCGCGACGGGGTCACGCCACCCCGAGCAGGTCGGGCTGGTCAGCGGCGCCGGGCACGCCGGGTACTGGGACGGGTTCTTCGCCGGCGAGGACGTCTTCTACGGCCACGTGCTCGGGTTCAAGGGGCTCGAGCGCACGGTCGTGATCCTGGCCGTCAACGGCTTCCGCGAGACGGAGCGCGCGCGGACGCTGCTGTACACGGGGCTCTCCCGGGCGCGGATGCTGCTGGTCGTCGTCGGGCCGCGCCGCGAGATCGAGCGCATCGGCGGCGAGGGTGTCCGCAAGCGGCTCGAGCGGGCGGACGAGTGGCGGCCGGCCTGACCTACGCGCCGACGAACCAGGCGGCGATCGCCGCGCCCGAGGCGGTGACGTCGAACGTGCGCACCTCGGTGGCCACCTCGACGAGCTCCTCGAGGTGCCCCTCGCCGGTGTCCTGCGCCGGGTCCTCGATGCTGCCGCGCACGTAGACCACGACCGCGGCCGGCAGCCGGTCCGCCTGCGTGGGCCGCAGGATCGGGCTCATCCGCTGGACCGACTGTCGCGCCGAGCGGCTGCCCGCGAGCACGACGACCAGGTCGACCGTGGGCAGGTCCACGCCCTCGTCGACGACCTTGGGGGCCGCCAGCGCCTTGAGCGAGCCGTCCCGGAACGCCCGCAGGCTCTCGCGGCGCGTCTCGAGGCCGTGGTGGAACGGGTCCGTGGCGACGCCGGCGGCGCGCAGCCGGGTCGCGGCGGAGTCGGCGTCGTCCTTGGTGTGCGTGAAGACGACCCCGTGGGTCGAGCGCGCGATCGTCGGCGCGAGCCGGGCCAGCGCGTCGAGCTTGGCCGGGGTCGTCGCGAGCAGGTCGCGCCGCGTGCTCACCGCGCGCAGGTAGGCGCTGGCGTCCGCGGCCGCCGTGCTGTTCTGCTGCCAGCCGCCCTGCAGCGCCCGGACGTCGTTGGCGAACGCGACCGGTCGGCAGCCGTGCACCAGGGTCAGCCGCGCCTCGAGCTCGGCGATCTGGCGCGACAGCGCGTCGTGCTCGGCCTGCTCGTCGGCGCCCAGCTCGATCGGCACGAACGCCACCCGGAAGCGCGCGAGGACGCCCTCCTTGCGGCCGCGGCGCAGGTCACAGCCGTCGAGGACCGTGCCGAAGTACGGCCGCAGGACCTCGTCGACGCCGGCGTCCAGCCGCTCGACCGACGACGTGAGCCCCAACCGCGCCCCGAAGGCCGCACGCAGCGTCTCCGCGGGCCGCGCCGACCCGTACTTGTGGACCTCGTCGGCGATGAGCAGGCCCGTTCGCCCCTCGAGCAGGTCGTTGCCGAACGCCGCGCTGACCAGCGACACCAGCACGTCGCACTCGTCGAACGTGTGCGTCCAGCCGTCCCCGCGGCGCCCGATCGACAGCCCGGGCAGCTGGATCTCCAGCGTGCCGAACCACTGCTCCATCAGGTCCGTCGTCGGCACCAGCACCAGGACCTTCTCGCCCCGGGTCAGCGCGTCCCACGCCGCCAGCACCCCGACGACCCCGCGACCCTGCGCGCTGACCGCCTCGACGATCCCGCGCCGGTCCGCGGCCAGCCACGCGTCCAGCAGGTCCTTCTGCCAGCGCCGCAGCTGCGGGCCGACGTAGCGGACCTCGCCGYCGGGCGCGAGCGGGCCGCGCTCGACGGCCGGCGCCGCAGTGAGCTCGGGGACCAGGGGAGCGGCCGGTGCGGCAGCGAGCTCGGGGATCAGGGGCTCGACGACCGGGGCGGTCGCGGGACCGGCCGGCGCGGCGACGGCCGGCTCCGGTGCGGTGACGACG
>NZ_JBFULZ010000017.1:0-34379 GCF_054049635.1 Cellulomonas sp. P5_C6
GGACGGTGAGAGGACCGTTCATCCTCGCATGCTGCCCGACTATCGATAGTTCAGCCGGTTTTGCACGAAATTTCTGTGAGAGTGCACACCTGCCCCACCTGCCCCACGCGTTACCGCGAGCTGAACGCCGCGTCGAACGCCGCAGCCGGCGGGTCGAACGCGTTGCGCTTCACGAACTCCAGCGCCTCGGGCGCGCCGAGCAGCCGGTCCATCCCCGCGTCCTCCCACTCCACGGAGATCGGCCCGTCGTACCCGATGCTGTTCAGCGCCCGGAACGAGGCCTCCCACGGCACGTCGCCGCGGCCGGTCGAGACGAAGTCCCAGCCCCGTCGCAGGTCGGCCCACGCGAGGTGCGAGCCGAGCCGCCCGTTGCGGCCGTTGCCCAGCCGGAGCTTCACGTCCTTGCAGTCCACGTGGTAGATCCGGTCCGCGAACTCGAGGATGAAGTCGACCGGGTCCAGCTGCTGCCAGATGAAGTGGCTCGGGTCCCAGTTGAGCCCGAACGCCTCCCGGTGGCCGATGGCCTCGAGCGTGCGCACGCAGGTCCAGTAGTCGTACGCGATCTCGCTGGGATGCACCTCGTGCGCGAACCGGACGCCCACCTCGTCGAACACGTCGAGGATCGGGTTCCAGCGGTCGGCGAAGTCCTGGTAACCCGCGTCGACGGCCTCCTGCGAGACCGGCGGGAACATCGCGACGTACTTCCAGATGCTCGACCCCGTGAAGCCGACGACCGTCTTGACGCCGAGCTTCGCGGCCAGCCGGGCCGTGTGCTTCATCTCCTCGGCGGCCCGCTGCCGGACGCCCTCGGGGTCGCCGTCGCCCCACACGACGTCGGGCAGGATGTCGCGGTGCCGCTGGTCGATCGGGTCGTCGCAGACGGCCTGGCCCTTGAGGTGGTTGGAGATCGCCCAGACCTTGAGGCCGTACTTCTCGAGGATCGCGAGCCGGCCGGCGACGTACTCCTCGTCGTCCCAGCGCCAGGGGTCCAGGTGGTCGCCCCAGCAGGCGATCTCGAGCCCGTCGTAGCCCCAGCCGGACGCCAGGCGCGCCACCTCCTCGAACGGCAGGTCGGCCCACTGCCCGGTGAACAGGGTGATCGGTCGGGTCATCGTCAGCTCTCCTTGGTCACAGAGGTCCACCTGCTGTCGTCGGCGGCCGACCGCTCGACGGCGTCCAGCACGCGCTGCACCACGAGCCCGTCGGCGAAGCTCGGCTCCGGCTGACGTCGCGACGCGATCGCGGTGACGAGGTCCACCGCCTGGTGCGTGAAGGCGTGCTCGTACCCGAGCCCGTGGCCCGCCGGCCACCAGGCTGCCACGTAGGCGTGCTCGGGCTCGGTGACGACGATCCGCCGGAAGCCCGCGACGGCCGCCGGGTCCGACGCGTCGAAGAAGTGCAGGACGTTCATGTCCTCGAAGTCGAACGCCAGCGAGCCGGCCGACCCGTTGATCTCGAGCCGGATGGCGTTCTTGCGGCCCCACGCGAACCGGGTGGCCTCGAACGTCGCCAGTCCTCCGCCGGACATCCGGCCCAGGAAGATCGCGGCGTCGTCCACCGTCACCGGTCCTGTCTCGGTGCTCGACGAGGTGCCGTGCAGTCCACCGAACGACTCGGCGACCGGCCGCTCCCTGACGAACGTCTCCAGCACCGCGGACACGCCCGTGACCGACTCTCCCGTGACGAACTGGGCGAGGTCGATGATGTGCGCGCCGATGTCCCCGAGCGCACCGGACCCGGCCTTCTGCTTGTCCAGCCGCCAGGACAGCGGCGCCTGCGGGTCCGCGATCCAGTCCTGCAGGTACTGCGCGCGCACGTGCCGGACGGTGCCGATGCGGCCGTCGGCGACGAGCGTGCGGGCCAGCTGGATCGCGGGCACGCGGCGGTAGGTGAAGCCCACCATCGCCAGGCCCTCGCTGGCCTCGGCCGCGCGCACCATCGCCTCGGCCTCCTCGACGGAGTTGGCCAGCGGCTTCTCGCACAGCACGTGCTTTCCCGCGGCGAGCGCGGCGATCGCGATCTCGGCGTGGGTGTCGCCCGGCGTGCAGATGTCGACCAGGTCGACGTCGTCGCGGGAGACGACTGCCTTCCAGTCCGTCTCCGTGCTCGACCAGCCGAGCTTGGCGGCGGCAGCCTCGACGCCCTGGCGATTCCGGCCGGCGACGACCGTCATGTCGGGGCGCATCGGCAGGTCGAAGAACCGGGGGGCGTTGCGCCAGGCCTGCGAGTGCGCGATCCCCATGAACGCGTACCCGATCATGCCCACGCCCAGGCGCGGGGGTGCTGCTGTCACGGCTCCTCCTTCTGACGCCGGGCGGGCCCCCTGCGGAGAGGGACCCGCCCGGCTCGGTCAGGCTGGCTCAGGACTCGAAGGCCGTCGGCAGGTACTGGTCGACGTTGTCCTTCGTGACGACGGGCGCGTACAGCTGGACCTTGCGGGGCACCTCGACCTCGACCAGGTCGCTCATCGACTTGCCCTGCACCAGCAGGCGGGCCAGCTTGATGCCGTCGGCGGCCTGCGTCGACGGGTAGATGACCGTCGCCTTGAGCACCGTGTTGTCGGCCTTGATGGCCTCCATGACGTTCTTCGAGCCGGCGCCGCCGACCATGAAGAACTCGTCGCGACCCGCGTTGTCGATGGCGGCCAGGACGCCGACGCCCTGGTCGTCGTCGTGGTTCCAGATGGCGTCGAGCTGCGGCGCGGCCTGCAGCAGGTTGGCCGCGGCGGCCTCGCCGCCCTGGACCGTGAAGTCCGCCGCCACGCGGTTGCTGACCTTCAGGCCGCACTCGGCGAGCGCGTCCTTGAAGCCGCGGCTGCGGTCCTGCGTCAGGGGCAGGGAGTCGATGCCGGCGATCTCGGCGACCTTGGCGTCGGGCTTGCCGCCCAGCTCGCCGCAGATGTACGCGCCGGCGCTGACGCCCATGCCGTAGTTGTCGCCGAGCACGGTCGTGCGGGCCGCGTTCGGGCTGTCGAACTCGCGGTCGACGTTGATGACGACGATCCCGGCGTCCATCGCCTTCGTCGCGACCTCGGTGAGCGCCGCGCCGTCGAACGGCAGCAGCACGATGGCGTCGACCTTGTCGTTGATGAACTGCTCGATCTGGCTGATCTGCACGTTCACGTCGTTCGTGCCCTCGGCCTGGACCAGCTCCACGTCCGAGTACTTGGCGGCCTCGTCGACGGCCGACTTCGTGATCGAGCCCATCCACCCGTGGTCGGCGGCCGGCGCGGAGAAGCCGATGACGACCTTGTCGCCGGGCTCGTCGTTGCCCGTGGCGGCAGCGGCGGGAGGTGCAGCGGCGTCCGTGCTGGTGTCCTCAGGGGTGTTGGACGTGCAGCCGGTGACGACGAGCGCGAGGGCTGCGGTGGTACCGGCCAGAGCGAGCCAACGCCGGCGCAGTGGTGCTGCGGACATGACGATCCTCCTTGATCGAACGGGCATGACTGAGATGGGCACAGCTGAGCGGGTGGTGGGGTCAGGTTCCGGCGCGGCTGCGCTCGGCGATGCGCTGCTGGAGCAGCACGGCGACGACGATGATCACGCCCTTGGCGATGTTCTGCGCCGAGATGGACAGGTTGTTCTGCGTGAACACGTTGGTGAGCGTGGTGAAGATCAGGACGCCCAGGACGGTGCCGACGATCGTGCCGCGGCCGCCGATGAGCAGGGTGCCGCCGACGACCACGGCGGCGATGGCGTCGAGCTCGTAGAACTGGCCGTTGGTCGAGCTGCCGGCCGTCGTGCGGCCGAGCATCATCAGGCCGCCGATGCCCGCGGTCAGACCGCACAGGGCGTACAGGTACATCGTGTGGCGCTTCACCTTGATGCCCGCGAGCCGGGCGGCCTCGGGATTGCCGCCGACGGCGATGGTGCGGCGCCCGAAGGTGGTCCGGTTGAGCACGATCCAGCCGGCGACCGCGACGACCACGAAGATCCAGACCAGCATCGGGATGCCGAGGAAGTCGTCGCGGAAGAAGTCGAGGAACCCCTGGACCTTGACCACCTGCGTCTGGCGGTTGGCGATGATCTCCGCCAACCCGCGCGCGCCGACGAGCATGGCGAGCGTCGCGATGAACGCGACGACCTTGCCGTAGGCGATGAGCACGCCGTTGACGAGCCCCGCGCCCAGGCCGACCAGGAGCGCGCACCCGACCATGACGATCCAGTGCGAGTTCTGCGCCATGGTCTGCGTGGCCAGCGTGGACGCCCAGACCGAGGCGAGGCCGATCACCGAGCCGACGGAGAGGTCGATGCCACCGCCCGTGATGACGAACGTCATCCCGATGCTGATCACGCCGAGCACCGCCGCGAGCCGCAGGATCGTCAGCAGGTTGTCGATGCTCGCGAACCGCTCCCCCGCGGTGATCACCCCGAACACGCAGATCGCGACCAAAGCGATCACCAGACCGAGGTTGCGACCCGCGGCGCCCGAGAGGAGGCCGCCCCGCGTCGTGGTCGAGGAGACGTTCTCGACCCGGGAGCTCTCGTCGGCGGCCGGCACGGCTGCCGTGATGTCCTGCTCGCTCACGCGGCACTTCCTTCCATGACGAGGTCGAGCACGCGGTGCTCGTCGATGCCGGACGCCGGTCCCTCGTGGACCACGCGCCCTTCGGAGATGACCAGGACGCGGTCGGCCAGGCCGAGCACCTCCGGGATCTCGCTGGACACCACCACCACGGCCGCACCCAGGGCGGCCAGGTCGGCGATCAGGGCGTAGATCTCCGCGCGGGCGCCGACGTCGACGCCGCGCGTGGGCTCGTCGAGCAGGAGCACCCGGCAGCCGTGCACCAGCCAGCGGGCCAGCAGGACCTTCTGCTGGTTGCCGCCCGACAGGGTGCGCGCGCTGCGGTCCGGGTCGGTCGGTCGCACGTCCAGGGCGTGGATCTGCTCCTTGGCGACGCGGCGCTCGGCGCCCTCGTCGAGGAACGACGCCGTGGAGTTGCGCGTGAAGGTCGAGAGCGTGATGTTGCGGTAGACCGGCTCGTCGAGGATGAGGCCCTGGCTCTTGCGCTCCTCGGGGCACAACCCGATGCYGGCCTTCACCGCATCGCTGACCGAGCCGGCCCGCAGGCGGCGGTCCCCCACCGAGACGGTGCCGGCGGTGGCGCGACGGGCGCCGAACACGGTCTCGAGGATCTCGGTGCGGCCGGAGCCGACGAGCCCCGCGAGGCCCACGACCTCGCCCGCGCGCACCTCGAACGACACGTCGCTGAACGCCCCGCGCAGCGCGAGGCCGTCGACGCTCAGCACCGTGGCGGCGTCCTCGGCGACCGGGGGGCGCGGCGCGATGGCGTACTCGACGTTGCGGCCGGTCATCAGCTTGATCAGCTCCGCGGTCGGCGTCTGCGCCGCCGGGAGGCCCGTCGCGACGGTCCGCCCGTCCTTGAGGACGGTGATCCGGTCGCCGATCTGGCGGATCTCGTCCAGGCGGTGGGAGATGTAGACGACCGCGACGCCGGACGCGGTGAGCTCGCGGACCACGCGGAAGAGGTTGGTGACCTCCTCCGCGTCGAGCACGGCCGACGGCTCGTCCATGACGATCACGCGGGCGTCGTGCGACAGGGCGCGGGCCATGCTGACGATCTGCTTGCCGGCGGCGGACAGACGCCCGACCTCACGGTGCGGCGAGATGTCGGGGTGGCCGAGGCGCTTGAGCAGCGCGCGGGTCCGGGCCGKGGCCGCGCGGCGCTGCGAGAAGCCGGCGGTGGCCAGCTCGTGGCCGAGGTAGATGTTCTCCGCGACGGACAGCCCGTCGACGACGTCGAGCTCCTGGTACATCGTCGCGACGCCGAGCTTCAGCCCCGCCACCGGGTGGGCGATGGTGACCGGGCGGCCGTCGAGCAGGATCTCGCCCTCGTCGGGCTGGTGGGCGCCGGCCAGCACCTTGATCAGCGTCGACTTGCCCGCGCCGTTCTGGCCGAGCAGGCAGTGGACCTCGCCGGCCCGGATCTCCAGGTCGACGCCGTCCAGCGCCCGGGCTCCCGGGAACTGCTTCACGATGCCGCGCATCTGCAGCAGCGGCGGGTCCTCGTTGACCATGGGCGAGAACGTAGAACCCACTTCTGTCGTTCGTCAAGCAAAAGTCGCCACTGATGTGTCATGGTTACGTGAACGTGACCTACACAAGGCGGAATGGTTCACTGTGCGCATGGACGAGCTCCTCAAGTTCGCCCCCAAGCCGACGGGCGCTGGGGAGATGTTCCAGCTCCTGCGGGACGGGCAGCCCCGGACCCGGTCCGACCTGGCCACCCTCACCGGGCAAGCGCGTTCCACGATCGCCGCCCGTGTCGACCTCCTGCTGTCGTCGGGCCTCGTCGCGCCGGCGGGCGAGGCCAGCTCCACCGGCGGTCGCCCACCAGCGACCTTCGCGTTCAACCCGGCGGCCCGCGTCGTGCTSGCGGTCGAYCTCGGCGCCACCCACTCCCGGCTCGCGCTCACCGACCTCGTCGGCACCGTCCTGGCCGAGCACCACGAGCCCATCGCGATCTCCGAGGGCCCCGGCCCGGTCCTGGACCGCGTGGTCGAGCTCGGGCTGGCTCTGCTCGGCACCGCGGGTCGGCCGATCAGCGATCTGGTCAGCGTCGGCGTCGGCCTGCCCGGACCGGTCGAGCACTCCACCGGGCGGCCGATCAACCCGCCGATCATGCCGGGCTGGGACGACGCCGACGTGCCCGGGCTCCTCGCCCGCAAGCTCCGCGTCCCGGTGCTCGTGGACAACGACGTCAACGTGATGGCCCTCGGCGAGCACACCTCGCAGTGGCCCGAGGTCGACCACCTGCTCTTCGTCAAGGTGGCCACCGGCATCGGCGCCGGGATCATCTCCGACGGTCAGATCCGCCGCGGCGCCCAGGGCGCGGCCGGCGACCTCGGGCACATCGCGGTGCCCGGCGGCCTCGACCTGCCGTGCCGCTGCGGGAACACCGGCTGCCTCGAGGCCGTGGCCAGCGGCCCGGCCATCGCAAGCGCCCTGTCCAACGCCACCACCAGCGCCGACGTCGTCGCGCTGGTCCGCGCGGGCGATCTCGACGCCAGCCGCGAGGTGCGGGAGGCCGGCCGGCACATCGGCGAGGTGCTCGCCGCGTGCGTGAGCATGCTCAACCCGTCGGTCATCGTCATCGGCGGCGTCGTCGCCGAKGCCGGCGAGCACCTGCTCGCCGGGATCCGCGAGGTGGTCTACCGGCGCTCCCTGCCGCTGGCCACGCAGCACCTGCGCATCGTCGCGTCCCGCACCAAGGGCCGCGCCGGCGTGCTCGGCGCCTCGGCCATGGCCTCCGAGCACGTCCTGTCCGCCGTCGCCATCGACGCACTCATCGCCTGACCTCCCGGAGGATCGCGTGACCCAGCAACGCCGAGCTCTCGTCGTCCGTGGCGGGTGGGACGKGCACGCCCCCGAGGAGGCGGCCGAGCTCTTCGTCCCGTTCCTGCGCGAGCACGACTTCGACGTCGTCGTCGAGGGGTCGCTCGAGGTCTACGCCGACACCGACCTCATGGCCGCCACCGACCTGGTGGTCCAGTGCTGGACCATGGGCGACATCCTGGCCGACGAGCTGCGCGGCCTGCGCACCGCCGTCGCCGCCGGCACCGGGTTCGCGGGCTGGCACGGCGGGATCGTCGACTCGTTCCGGATCGCCACCGACTACCTGCAGCTGGTAGGCGCCCAGTTCGCGGCGCACCCCGGCGGCCCCCTGGTCGAGCACACGATCAACGTGACCGGCCACCACCCGATCGTCGAGGGCGTGCACGACTTCAGGCTGCGCTCCGAGCAGTACTGGCTGCTGACCGACCCGCTGAACGACGTGCTGGCCACGACCACGATCACCCCGGGTCCCGACGACCCGTGGCACGCCCCCGTCACGTCGCCGGCCGTCTGGACGCGCCGCTGGGGTGCCGGCCGCGTCTTCGTCTGCGCGCCCGGCCACCAGCTGGCCGACCTCGAGATCCCCGCGGTCCGCACGATCATCGAGCGCGGCCTGCTCTGGGCGAGCCGCGAGCCCTAGGGCTCGGGCGTGAGGCCGCGCCGGGCGAGCAGGACGTGTCCGTGCCCGGCACGCTCGTCGCCGCGGGCACGGCCCGCCGGCCGGGTCCGTCACGCGGCCCCGGCCTCGGCACGCCTCGCCAGGTCGCCCACCTCGCGCGCGACCGTCGCCCACAGCGGAGCGGGCAGGTCGTGCCCGACGCCGGGGAACGTGACCAGCCGCCCACCATCGACCGACCGCGCGGTCGCCCGCGCTGCGCTCACCCGCAGGATGGGGTCCTGCTCGCCGTGGAGCACCAGTGCGGGCGCGCGCAGGTCGCGCAGTCGCGGGCCGTGCCACTGGGCGCCGATCTGGCGGCTCTGCGCCTTGGAGTCCCGCGGCCCGCTGTCGACCTCCCGCTCGATCCACTCCCGCGCGGCGTCCTCGTCGAACGGGTATGCGGGCGACGCCACCCCCCGCGCCACGGCGAGGCTCGCCTGGAGGTCACCGTCGCGCCCCTCGGGAAACGTGGTCCGCGCGAGCTTCGCCAGCAGACCGACGCGCAGGTAGCGCACGACACCGAGACCGGACACGTCGCTCGGCAGCGCGGCGGAGGAGACGACGGACCGGACGCGGTCGGGATGGCGCAGGGCGATGCGCTGCGCGACCGCGCCACCCAAGGAGTGGCCGAAGACGTGCGCCGCCGGCCAGCCCAGCTCGTCGAGCACCGCGACAGCGTCGTCGACCATGTCCTCCGCCGTGTACGCATCGCCCTTCTTGCCGAAGAGCGCCGCGAAGGGGTTCGAGCCGGCGACGTCGGGCATCCGGGACGACTCGCCCGCGTCTCGCTGGTCATAGCGGGCGACCGCGAAGCCCTCCGCCGCGAACGCCTCGCACAGGCCCGTCGGCCACCAGAACCGCGACGTGCCCAGACCCATGACCAGCAGCAGGGGCATCCCCTCCGAACCGGCGAGGCGATCGAAGGCGATGTCGACCGAGCCGTTCCGGGCGTGCTTCGTGGGCGTCCAGGCGCTCTCGCCGGTGCGGGGTCGGTCGGTCATCGTGACACTCCAAGCGTAATTGCGATCAGTGTTCGCTATTCTACCCCCCAGGATGTGCCGGTGGCCGTGAGAGAGGGTGTGCGGGTGGAGAACGAGCAGACGAGCATCTGGTTGCGTCCCGAGCGTGGGAGTCGCGGGCGGGCCCCGGAGCACACCCGGGACAGCATCGCCGCGGCCTCGATCCGGCTGGCGGACGACCTCGGGCTGGCGGCCGTGACCATGCGCTCCGTCGCCCAGCAGCTCGGTGGCGGCTCGGCGTCTCTCTACCGCTACGTGCAGTCACGCGACGAGCTGGTGGAGCTCATGGTCGACCAAGTCAACGGCGAGATCGACTACCGCGGGCTCGACGGCTCCGACTGGCTCGCCGACCTGCTCGTGCTCGCTCGGGAGAGCAACGCCGTATACCTCCGGCACCCCTGGCTCACGGACGTCCCGATGACGATCGACCTCGGCCCACGCTCGGTCGAGTACCTGGAGCACGCGCTCGCCGCGCTGCGCGACGTCGACGTCGACGGGCACCGCAAGCTCGAGGCCATCGGCGTCTTCAGCGCGGTCGTCCGGCTCCTCGCCCGGACGCAGATCGAGCAGCGAAGCCTCGACCCGGCGGACCGGCGCCGACAGCTCGCCGCCGCCCAGCACCTGGCGGCCGTCACCCGAGGTGGTGCCCACCCGCACCTCGCCGCCGCCCTGGCGCCCCCGCCGACCGCCGCGGACGAGGACCAGGCCGAGCGTGTGCTCACCCGACTCCTGCTCGGTCTGCTCGTGGGGTGACCTGCTACCCGCGGCTCTGCCGGTAGACGTACCGCTCCGCAGGCTGGAACCCGAGGCCGGTGTACAGGGCGGCCGCCGCCGTGTTGTCGGCCTCGACCTGCAGGAACGCGCGCCGCGCCCCGCGCTGCGCGCCCTCGTCGAGCGCGCGGAGCGTGAGCGCCATGCCCAGCCCGCGACGCCGCGCGACCGGGTGGACCACGAGGCACGAGAGGGCGACCCAGTCCTCGGCGAAAGCCGCCCGGATCACACCGACCGGGCCCGTCGGGTCGGTAGCCGTCAGGTAGATCGCCGGAGACCCCACCAGGACCGTGCGCGCCAGTCGGACAGCTGCCGCGTCGTCACCGTCGTCCGGGTCCCCCAGCCGGGACTTCGACGCCGACCAGGCCCTCAGCCACGGCTCGTCGGGCGTGTCGGCCACCGACATCCGCACGCCGTCGGGGCGCCGGGCCGGCGGGCGCCCGGACTCGTCGATCTCCCGGACCAGGACGTCGGTTCGCGCCACCGTGGCGTACCCGCGCGACTCGAGCAGGTCGTCCAGCGCCGGTGTCGCCGCCCGGCACACCCGCACGATCGACGGCTGCCCCGCCTCCGCGTACAGCGCCTCGACCCGGTCGAGCGCCGCGCCGAGGTCCGGCGGGGAGCCGAGCGGCAGGACGCTGTTCGCCCGCCGGGTCAGGCCACCCGACAACCCGACCCGCCACCCGTCCACGTCGACCACCCGCGCCGGCGGCCAGGTCGCGGACTCCACCAGCGCGCCCGGCGCGTCCGGCGGCGTCCAGGTGTGCACGCGCAGGTGCACCTCGACGTGCCCCCAGTCCCGCTCGGGGACCGCGACGAACCCCAGCCGCTTGTACAGCCGCTGGGCGGCCTGCATCGAGTCGAGCGTCGAGAGCACCACGCGCCTCGCGCCGCTCGCGACCGCCTCGCGCAGCGCCGCGGACACCAGCAGCTCGGCGATCCCCCGACGACGCGCCTCGGGTGCCACCGCGAGCATCCGGATCTCGAGCTCGCCCGGCTCAGCGATCTCCGCGTACGACGTGCCGTACGGCGCGAGAGTCACCGTGCCGACCACGACGAGGTCGTCGGGCTCGGCGTCCCCGCCGTCGCCCTCGCCCGGGGGCAGCAGCGCGACCAGCAGCGTCGCCTCGCGCGAGCGCCGCTCGGCGTCGCGCAGCTCGTCCGCGTACGAGTCGGTCGCGTCGACCAGCCGGTCCGCCAGGTAGGCCTCCGCGGTCAGTGCACCGGCGTCGGCGACGTGACCGCCACGGGCCACCCGGACCACCGCGCTGCTCACGTCAGCCCTCCTCGGCGTCGCCGGACGGGCTGTCCCCGACGCCTGACGGGCTGTCCCCGACGCCTGACGGCCCCTGCGCCAGCAGGGCCTCGAACCCGGCCTCGTCCAGGATGCGCAGCCCGAGCTCGCGCGCCCTGGCCTCCTTGGACCCGGCGTTCTCCCCGACGACCACGTAGTCCGTCTTCTTCGAGACGCTGCCCGCCGACTTGCCGCCGCGGGCCAGGATCGCCTCCTTGGCGCCGTCGCGGCTGAACCGCTCCAGCCCACCGGTGACCACGACCGTCAGCCCCTCGAGCGTGCGCGGCGCGGACTCGTCGCGCTCCTCGGTCATCCGCACCCCGGCCGCGGCCCACTTCTCGACGATCGCCGCGTGCCACTTGTCGTCCTCGCCCGGCTGCTCGAACCAGGCCACGACGGCGGCCGCGATGGTCGGCCCGACCCCCTCGGCCGCGCCGATCTCCTCCTCGGTGGCCGTGGCGATCGTCGGGATCGACGCGAAGTGCTGCGCCAGCGCCCGGGCGGCGGTCGGCCCGACGTGCCGGATCGACAGCGCGACGATCACGCGCCAGAGTGCCGTCTGCTTGGCCTTCTCCAGGTTGCCCAGCAGGGCCGTGCCCGTGGCGTTCAGGTCCCCGGCCTCGCGGACGACGCCGCCGACCTTCGAGCTGGTGGAGAGCGTGAACAGCGGCACCTTGCGCAGCGCCTCGGCATCCAACGCGAAGAGATCGCCCTCGTCGGTGACCACGCCCGCGGTGAGCAGCGCGCTGGCCGCCTCCCAGCCGAGCGCCTCGATGTCGAACGCCCCGCGGGACGCGACGTGGAACAGCCGCTCGCGCAGCTGGGACGGGCAGGACCGCTGGTTGGGGCAGCGGATGTCGACGTCGCCCTCCTTGGCCGGCGCCAGCGGCGTGCCGCACGACGGGCACTCGGTCGGCATGACGAACGCGTGCTCGGTGCCGTCGCGCAGGTCCACGACCGGCCCGACGATCTCGGGGATCACGTCGCCGGCCTTGCGCAGCACCACGGTGTCGCCGATGAGCACGCCCTTGCGCGCCACCTCGCTCGCGTTGTGCAGCGTCGCCATCTCGACCGTCGACCCCGACACGAACACCGGCTCCATCACGCCGAACGGCGTCACTCGCCCGGTGCGCCCGACGTTGACGCGGATGTCGAGGAGCTTGGTGTTCACCTCCTCGGGTGGGTACTTGTACGCGACCGCCCACCGCGGCGCCCGGCTGGTCGAGCCGAGCCGGCGCTGCAGCGCGATCTCGTCGACCTTCATCACGATGCCGTCGATCTCGTGCTCGACGTCGTGCCGGTGCTCGCCGTAGTAGGCGATCATCTCCCGCACGCCGTCCAGCCCCTCGACGATCCGCGTGTGCCCGGAGACCGGCACGCCCCACGACGCCAGCAGGTCGTACACCTGCGACTGCCGCTCGATCCCCGTGCCGCGGCCCGCACCCCACACCAGGGCGCCGATGCCGTGCGCGTACATCCGCAGGTCCCGCGACGCGGTCACCCGCGGGTCCTTCTGCCGCAGCGAGCCCGCCGCCGCGTTGCGCGGGTTGGCGAAGGGGCTCTTGGCCGCCTCGACCTGCGCCGCGTTGAGCTCGGCGAACGCGGCGACCGGCAGGAACACCTCGCCGCGGATCTCGATGCGCTCGGGGTGGGTGGCCGGGTCGCCGCCCAGCACGGCCGGGATGGTCGAGATCGTCCGGACGTTCAGCGTGACGTCCTCGCCGGTCCGCCCGTCGCCGCGGGTCGCGGCGCGCACCAGCCGGCCGTTCTCGTACAGCAGCGCGATGGCCAGCCCGTCGATCTTGAGCTCGCACAGGTAGTGCAGGGTGGCGTCGGACTCGAGGTCCCGGTGCAGGCGCCCGGCCCAGGTGTCGATGTCCTCGTCGGAGAACGCGTTGTCCAGCGAGAGCATCCGCTCGACGTGCTCGACGGAGGCGAACTCCGTGGAGAACGTGCCGCCCACCCGCTGCGTCGGCGAGTCCGGCGTGCGCAGCCCGGGGTGCTCCTCCTCGAGGGCCTGCAGCTCGCGCATCCGCTCGTCGTACTGCTGGTCCGACGACACAGGGGCGTCCCGGAGGTAGTACGCGAACTGGTCCGCCTCGATGAGGGCGGCCAGCTCGGTCCAGCGGTGGCGGGCTGCGGCGGGGATCTCGCGGGCGGCGGCGTCGTCGTCGATCTCGTTGCTCACGGACCCATCATGTCGCGGAGCACCCACACCTACCCGCGACGGCGCGACGTGATCAGCAGCCCCGCGCACACCAGCACGCCGCCGACCGCGAGCACCGCCCCGGCCGCGAAGAGCGCGGGCGACGCGGACGCCACGACGACCTCCGTCGGCTCCCCCGCCACGTCCCACGTGCAGATGGCCTGCGGCGKGACGACCGTGTACCGCACGCTCGCGTCGTCCGTCCCGGCGGCGTAGGCCTGCACGCACGGGTCGGGGTCGTTCTTCGACGACGTCAGCGCCGTCACGCCGATGCCGGTGTAGCAGATGACGAGCAGGACCATGCCCACGATCGCGGCGCCGGACGCCACGAGCAGCGCCAGGGAACGCCTCACGCTCGGCTGTGCAGCCACCCTCAGTCCTCCGCTCGTTCCGCGACGATCCGCGCGGCGCGCACCAGTCCGGCCAGCACGGCGCGGGCGTCGTCGGGACTGCCCTTGCCGGTGATGTCCCCCGCCAGCAGGACGACGTCCCGCAGGCCCGCCATCGGCAGCCCGACGGACCGCCACGGCCGGGTGAGGCTGTCGGCCTGCCCGGTGACGTCCGGGCCGGCGCACTGCGACGAGGCCTGCGGCGGCAGCTCGGGCCAGAAGGCGAGACCGCCCTCGACCACCTCGGCGACCTTCTCCCAGCTGTGCTCGTCGAGCGCGTCGACCGCGAGCGCGAAGCCGTCGACGCCCGCCGCGCGGATCGCGCCCAGGGACGTCCAGGCMGTCCCTCCGTGCACCACGACGCGTGCCCCCTCGAGCGCCCGCACGCCGGCGGCCACCGCCGAGATGCGCTCGGCCGCGACCGGCCCCGGMACCGACCGCAGCGCGGAGTACCCGGAGAACGACGGCAGGACGCCGGCCATGACCTGCGCGAGCAGGGGCTCGTGCAGCAGGACGGTCGGCTCCGCGCCCGGCACGGAGCGGCGGATCGCGGCCAGGTGCTCGCCGATGCCCGCAGCCAGCGACGCGGCGAGCTCGCGGACGGCGCCGGCGTCGGACACCACGCGGTCGCCGCGCGAGAGGTAGAGGGAGGCCGCGAGCGTCATCGGCCCGAGGACGGGGACCACCAACGGGCCGACGTACCCGTGCCCGGCGACCGCGAGCGCGTCGACGTCCTCGCGCACGTACGCCTGCGCGCGGGCGAGGTCACGGCTGGGTCGGTCGGCCAGCTTCCAGCCGTGCGGGCCCAGCTCGGTGGGCAGCTCCGCCAGCAGCGCCGCGGCACGCCCGGTCCGGTCGCCCCACGGGCCACGCTCGGCCAGCAGGACCGTGAACGGCAGGCCGGCCACCTCCGACGGGGTGTCGACGAGGTCGCCGACGACGACGGTCTGCGCCTCGAGCACGTCGAGCCCCGGCCACGGACCGGTTCCTGTGACGGACGGTCGCGCGCCGCTCACCCGGCGACGCCGACCGTGGCCCGGCGCGCGGCCGTGACGGTGGCCTGCCCGAGCACACGCGTGCCGTCGTAGAGGACCGCCGACTGCCCGGGCGCGACGCCCCGCAGCGAGGCGTCCTCGAGCGCGACCTCGACCAGCCCGTCGCGCAGGGTTGCCCGGGCGGGGACGGCGGCGCCGTGCGCTCGGACTTGCAGGGAGCACGCGAACGACCGGTCCGGGTCCTCGAACCAGACGGCCCGGTCGGCCTCGACGGTCCGCACCACGAGGTCGTCGGCGGACCCCACGACCACGCGGTTGTTGGCCGGCTCGACCGAGAGCACGTACCGAGGCTTGCCGTCGGCCGCGGGCCGGCCGATGGACAGGCCGCGGCGCTGCCCGACGGTGTACGCGTACGCGCCGTCGTGCTGCCCGAGCACCGCACCGGCCGCGTCGACGATCTCGCCGGGCTGGGACCCGAGCCGGTCGCGCAGGAAGCCCTGGGTGTCCCCGTCGGCGACGAAGCAGATGTCGTACGAGTCGGGCTTGGCGGAGACGGAGAGCCCGCGGGCGGCCGCCTCGGCACGCGTCTGCTCCTTCGAGACCACGTCACCCAGCGGGAACATCGACCGCGCGAGCCGCTCCGGACCCATCACGGCGAGCACGTAGGACTGGTCCTTGGCCAGGTCGCGGGCCCGGTGCAGCTCGCGGGTGCCGTCGGCGCGGGTCTCGATGCGCGCGTAGTGGCCGGTGCAGACCGCGTCGAACCCGAGGGCCACGGCCTTGTCGAGCAGCGTGGCGAACTTGATGTGCTCGTTGCACCGCACGCACGGGTTGGGGGTGCGGCCGGCCTCGTACTCGGCGACGAAGTCCGCGACGACGGTCTCCTCGAACCGCTCGGACAGGTCCCACACGTAGTACGGGATGCCCAGCACGTCGGCGGCCCGGMGCGCGTCGCCGGCGTCCTCGATCGAGCAGCACCCGCGCGAGCCGGTGCGGAACTGGTCCCGCGTGCGCGACAGCGCCATGTGCACGCCGACGACGTCGTGCCCGGCGTCGACCGCGCGCGCGGCGGCGACCGCGGAGTCCACGCCGCCGGACAGGGCGGCCAGCACGCGCATCAGGACACCGCCCCGAGGGTGGCCAGGCCGGCCGCGCGGGCCCGGTCGACGACGCCCGGCAGGACGGCCAGCAGCGCGTCGACGTCGTCGGCGGTCGAGGTGTGCCCGAGGCTGAACCGCAGCGCGCCGCGCGCGGCGATCTCGTCGACCCCCATCGCCAGGAGCACGTGGCTGGGCCGCGGGACGCCCGCCTGGCACGCCGACCCCGTCGACGCCTCGATGCCCGCGGAGTCGAGCAGGTAGAGCAGCGAGTCGCCCTCGCACCCGGGGAACGTGAAGTGCGCGTTCGCTGGCAGCCGGCGCGAGGTGTCCCGCGGGCCGCGCAGCACCGCGTCCGGCACGACCGACGCGACCCCCGTCACGAGGCTGTCCCGGAGCGCTCCCACCCGTGCGGCGAAGGCGTCCCGACCGGCCACGGCCTGGTCGACGGCGAGCCCGAACGACGCCAGCAGGGCCGCGTCGAGCGTGCCGGACCGCACCCCGCGCTCCTGCCCACCGCCGTGCAGCACCGGCGTGAGGTCGAGCCCGCGCCGGGCCAGCAGCGCACCCGCGCCACCCGGTCCGCCGACCTTGTGCCCGCTGACGGTGAGGGCGTCGAGCCCGGAGGCGCCGAAGTCGACCGGGACCTGCCCGACGGCCTGCACGGCGTCGGCGTGCACGGGCACCCCGAACCGGCGTGCCAGCGCGACGACGTCGTCGAGGGGCTGCAGCGACCCGACCTCGTTGTTCGCCCACATCACGGAGATCAGCGCGGCCTGCTCGCCGTGGCGCTCGAGCTCCTCGCGCAGGGCGTCGACCTCGAGCACGCCGTCGGCGTCGACCGGCAGCAGCACCAGCTCCGCGCCCGCGTGCTCGGCCATCCAGAACGCCGGGTCCAGGACCGCGTGGTGCTCGACGGCCGACACCAGCAGGCGTCGCCGGCCCGGGTCCTGCGTGCGGCGGGCCCAGAACAGGCCCTTGACCGCGAGGTTGTCCGCCTCGGTGCCGCCGGACGTCCAGACGACCTCGCTCGGCCGCGCACCCAGGGCAGCCGCGAGCCGCTCGCGGGACTCCTCGACCACGCGTCGGGCGGCGCGGCCGGACGCGTGCAGGGACGAAGGGTTGCCGGGGTGCGCGAGCTGCTCGGCGAGCACCCGCGCGGCCTCCGGGATCATGGGCGTGGTCGCCGCATGGTCGAGATACACGCTCATCGGGGTCCATCCTACGAACCGCGCGGCATCACCTCGGACGCACAGCCTGTGGGACGACCTCATACGGCGGTGCATCTCCTGGCAGGATGTGCCGCGTGAGTGCCGACGACGTCATCGACCTCCCGCGCGCCTTCAGCGGCCAGCGGCTGGACTGGCGTGACCTCCCGAGGCCGGTCCGGGCCAGGATCGCCGAGCTGGCCGGCTCCCAGGTCACCGCGGAGACCAGCGCGACCAGCGGCTTCAGCCCCGGCTTCGCGGCCGTGCTCGAGCTCGCCGACGGTCGGGGTGTCTTCGTCAAGGCCGTCTCCGCCGAGCAGAACCCGCTCTCCCCGGACCTGGCCCGCGCCGAGATCCGGGTCTCGCACGCCCTGCCCCCGCAGGTTCCCGCTCCCCGGCTGCTGTGGTCGTCCGACGACGACGACTGGGTCATCCTCGGGTTCGAGGTGGTGCACGGCCGCTCCCCCGAGCTGCCGTGGAAGCCCGACGACCTGCGCGCGGTCGCCGACGCGCTGGGAGCGCTCGCAGACGCCGAGCCGTTGCCGGGCCACCAGCTGCCCCGCACCGACGACCAGCTGGCGGAGAACTTCACGGGCTGGCGCCGGCTGGACGCCCTCGACGACGAGTCGTTGGGTCGCTATGCCGAGCTGGCCGGCGACGCGGGCCGGTGGGCGCTGGAGAACCTCGAGCAGCTGGTCCTCTGGGAGCAGGACTCCCTGCGCGTGTGCGCCGGCGACKCCCTCGTGCACGGGGACCTGCGCGCCGACAACGTSATGATCGACCCSGACCACCAGCACCGCGTCTGGCTCATCGACTGGCCGCACGCCAGCGTCGGCGCGCCGTGGCTGGACCTCGCGTTCATGCTGCCCAGCGTCGCGCTGCAGGGCGGCGGCGACCCGGCGACGAACTTCCGGCAGCACGCGGTCTCGGACGGCGTGCCCGACGACGACCTGCGGGCGGGGCTCGCCGGGCTGTCCGGCTACTTCGCGTGGAACTCCCGCCAGCCCGCACCGCTAGGCATCCCGAACCTGCGCCGGTTCCAGGCCGCGCAGGGCCTGGCGACGGTCCGGTGGCTCCGCGAGCTGTCCTGACCCTCAGGCCTTGTCGTCGCCCTTGAGCTTCTGCTCCCGGTCGCGCAGCTGCGCCTCCCAGTCCTTGAGCATCTGCTCGTGGGTGGTGTCGGACTGACGCATGCCGGCCAGGAACTCGTCGTCGTCGTCCGGACCGGACCGACGCGGCCGCTCGTACTCCGGGAACCCGGCCGTCTGCGTCGACGGCCACGGCACGTTGCGGGACGGCCGGTGCTCGGGCCGCCCGGCGACCAGCCACGCGATCCCGCCGACCACCGGGATGATGATGATGACGAACACCCAGGTGGTCTTGGAGAGGTTCCGCGGGACGTCGGTCTGGATGCAGTCGATCAGGCAGTAGACCAGCAGGCCCAGCTCGATCAGGTACGGCAGGTAGCGGATCACGGTCTCTCCTCGGGCGCCCCTCCCCGGTGTGCGGACTCCCCGGGACCGACGCGCACGCTAGCGAACGGTGGATCGGGTTGTCCGGCGATCCGCCGCGCGCCCGAGCCGATCACCCGGACGGACCACTCAGCCGAGCACCGCGGACGAGGATCCCCAGCCGACCAGGGTGTGCCCGACCGCCCCGGCCCCCAGGAGCCCGCCGGGCAGGTCGACGCGCCAGACCTCTCCCCCGTCGTCGAACCGGTACGCGACGAGCACGCCGACCCCGGGCCAGTCGTCCGGCGACGTCACGTCACCGGGTCCCTCGGGCCGCTGCTGCGAGCTGAGCAGGTGCCTCCCGTCCGTGACCAGGCCGCCCAGCGTCAGGCCCGGCCCGACGGGCGCCCGCCAGAGCTCCTCACCGGTGCGCCCGTCCACGGCGACGACGCCGCCACCCGTGCTCAGGTACACCCGGCCGCGCAGCACGAGGGCGTCGCCCGCGGGGACGTGCCGGACCGTCCAGCGCACCGCTCCCGTGGACCGGTCGTACGCGCGGACGACGTTGTCGGCCATGAGGACGAGGTCCGGCACGCTGCCGTCGTCCGCCGAGACCCGCATCTGCTGCCCGCTCAGGACGAGGTCGGGGCCGCCGCCGACGATCGTCGTGCGCGGGGTGCCCTGCTCGTCGCCGGCGACGGCGGCCACCGTCGCCGTGGCCGGGTCGGCCACGTAGCCCAGGCTCGCGTCGAGGCCCGTCCGGACCACCCGGCCGGTGGTGTCCAGCAGGGCGATCCGCCGGCCGGGCATGACCACGCCCACCCCGTCGGCGGTGGCGAACATCGACGTGGACCCGTCGGCGTAGCCGCTGTCGTCCGGCACGACGGGAGCGCCCGGGACGGTCGTCTGCCACTCCCGCTGACCGCTGACCAGGTCCGCGGCGGTGACCGCGACGGCTCCGTTCGCGGCCGGCTCGGCGGTCACGGCCAGGCCGGCCAGCACGGTGAACGCGACGACGGAGGGAGCCGGCCGGACGGCGACCACCGAGCCGTCGTCCACGTCCGCCACCACCAGGAGGCCGGTCGAGGAGKGGACGTAGACYATCGCCGTGTCGCGGTAGGTGAGGAAGGCGTCGGTCACCAGGCAGACCACCCGACCCGTGCCGCCCGGCTCCAGGACGCACCCGCCGACCGAGGTGAAGCCGTCGGCACCGTGGTCGACGGTGTGCGCGGCGGCGAGCGTCGTCGTCCACCGCCGCTCCCCGGTCCGCTCGTCGACGGCCACGAGGGCCTGCGCGTTGTCGTCCGACTGCTGCAGGCCGATCAGCGACCCGTCGACGGCGATCCCCGACTGGAGCGCCGCCTGCGTGCCGGGCCCCGGTTCCCACAGGACCCGCAGGTCGGCGTCGACGGGCCGGACGACGCCGGGCACCGCGGCCAGCGCCGCGACGGCCGCGCGCTCGCGCGCGTCGACCACCAGCTGCACGCCCGCGAGCGCGATCACGGCCAGCACCGGGACCAGGAGCCACAGGCGGGACCGGCGCCGTCGCGTCGGCGGCTGCTCGTCGGAGGCCTCGCGCTCGTCGAGCTCGACCTCCCGCATGCCCTCGTGCCGAGCCATGGCCGGAGACTATCCGCGCCGGCCGCCGATCGGCCCGAGCTCCCCCCGGTCGGCCGAGCCGGAGCGCGCTCGGACGGTCGCCGTCAGCCCTTCAGTCGTCGGATCTCCGCGGCGGCCTGCGGCACCACCGTGAACAGGTCACCCACCACGCCGAAGTCGGCGATCTCGAAGATCGGCGCGTCGGGGTCGGAGTTGATCGCGACGATGGTGCCCGACGCCTGCATCCCTCCGCGGTGGTGGACCGCGCCCGAGACGCCGACGCCGACGTAGAGCCGCGGGGCGATGGTGACGCCGGTCTGGCCGATCTGGGCGTCGTGCCCGATCCAGCCCTCGTCGGTGGCCACGCGCGTGGCGCCGACCGCGCCACCGAGCACGTCCGCGAGCTCCTCGACCACCGAGAAGTCCCCCTCGGTGCCGCGGCCGCCGGCGACGACGACGCTCGCGCTGCCCAGGTCCGGCCGGCCGCTGGCGGGCCGCTCGGTGCGCTCGACCAGCGTGACACGCCGGGCCTTGGCGCTCGCCGTGACGACGTGCTCGACGATCTGCGGTGCGACGCCCTCCACAGTCGAGGCCTGCACGGAGTTGGGCTTGACGGTGACGATCGCGATCGGCGCGGTGACCGCGCAGGCCGTGGTCCACGTCCCGGCGAACACCGTCTTGGAGGCGACGTACCGGCCGTCGACGAGCGCGAGCCCGTCGGCGTCGGTGACCACCCCGGCGCCGGTGCTCACCGCGAGGCGCGCGGCGGCCTCCTTGTTCTCGAACGACGAGACGGCCACCAGCAGGTCGGCGCCCGTGGCGTCCAGCACCGACGCGAGCGCCTCCGCCAGCACGGCGGACAGGTGCAGGTCCGCGTCGGCGACGATCCGGTGGACGTGCGTGGCCCCCAGGGCGGCCAGCTCGGCGACGACGTCGGCCGACGGCTCGACGCCGTCCACGGCCCACGCGGCGTGCACGCCGGCGTCACCGGCCAGCCCGCGGGCGAGCGTGAGGAGCTCGCGCACGGGGGCGCGGACGGCTCCGGCCTCGGTGTGGTCGACGAGCACGAGCACGGGAGCGGTCACGGCGGCGATCCTTCGTTGGGGGGTCAGACGAGCTGGTTGTCGACGAGGTACGCGGCGAGCCGGAGGCCGGCGTCCCCCGTGTCCTGCACCAGCACGCGGTTGTCGCGGGGCGGGCGGGCGGCGGCCTCGAGCACCTCGGTGCGGGCGCCCGCGGCACCGACCCGGGCTGCGTCGACGTCGAGGTCGGCCAGCGTCAGGGTGGTGATCGGCTTCTTGCGGGCGGCCATGATGCCCTTGAAGTTGGGGTAGCGGGGCTCGTTCGCCTGGTCCGTGACCGACACCAGAGCCGGCAGCGCGGCCTCGAGCACCTCGGCGACGTGGTCGAGGTTGCGGCGCACGCGCACGGTGCCGCCCTCGACCGTCAGCTCGGCGGCGAGCGGCAGCGCCGGGAGGTCGAGCAGCTCCGCGAGCGCCGTCGGCAGGAGCGAGGTGAGCCCGTCCAGGCCCGCCATGCCGGTGATGACCAGGTCGACGTGCTCCTGCGCGTCGAGGTACCGCACGGCCGCGGCGAGCACCCGCGCGGTGCCGACGACGTCCGAGCCGGCGACGGCGTCGTCGACGACGTGCACGGCCTCCTCGGCGCCCAGCTGCAGGCCACGCCGGACGGCGTCCGCGGCGTCGTCGGGACCCACGGTCAGGGCCACCACGGACCCCTCGTGCGCCTCGACGAGGGCGAGCGCGGCCTCGAGCGCGTTCTCGTCCAGCTCGTTGATGGTGCCGTCCCCGCCGTCGCGGACCACGCGACCGTCGGGGCCCAGGGCCCGCTCGGACTGGATGTCAGGGACATGCTTCACGCAGACGACGATCCTCACCCGCGGAACGTTACCGCCCGCCCCGGACGCGGCGAGCACGCGTCCACCGGGCGCTGCCACCCGACACGTGTGGGCTTGCGTCCCCCACAATGTCGGGGTGACCCAGCCTTCCCCCCGCCGCCGCGCGCCGCGCCTCGGTGTGCACGTCACCGACGAGGGCGTCGACGTCGCCGTCCTCGCCGCGCACGCGACCGGCGTCGACCTGTGCCTGTTCGACGGCCCGGACCACGAGCACGAGCGCCGGATCCGCCTCGACGGCCCGGTGCACGGGGTGTTCAGCGCGTCCGTCCCCGGCGTGCGCGCCGGCCAGCGGTACGGGTTCCGGGCGCACGGCCCGTGGGAGCCGGCGGCGGGCCACCGCTACAACCCGGCCAAGCTGCTGGTCGACCCGTACGCCCGGGGCCTGGACGGCGAGGTCGCGCACACGCCCCAGACGTACGGCCACGTCGTCGGCGCCGACCTCGTCGGCGACCCCTACGGGCCGGCGGACCCGCGCGACTCCGCCGGGCACGTCCCCTACTCGGTCGTCGTCGACACCCGCGACCTGCCCGGCCCCGACCCCGCCGCCAACCGTCCGTGGACCCCGTGGAGCCAGACCGTGGTGTACGAGGCGCACGTCCGGGGCCTGACCAGGCTGGCCGACCGGCTGCCCGAGGACCTGCGCGGCACCTACGCCGGCCTCGCGCACCCGGCGGTCATCGACCACCTGCTCGCGCTGGGCGTCACGGCCGTCGAGCTGCTCCCCGTGCACGCGTTCGCCGACGAGCCCCACCTGGTGGAGAAGGGGCTGACCAACTACTGGGGCTACAGCACCCTCGGCTTCTTCGCCCCGCACGCGCGGTTCGCGACGAAGGCCGCGCAGGCCCAGGGCCCCGACGCGGTGCTCGCCGAGCTGCGGGGGGCCGTGCACGCGCTGCACGAGGCCGGCCTCGAGGTCCTGCTGGACGTGGTCTACAACCACACGTGCGAGGGCGGCCTGCCGGGCCAGCACATCTCCTGGCGCGGGCTCGACAGCGCGACGTACTACGCGCACGACGGGGGTGCGCCGGCCGCGCTGGCCGACGTCACGGGCACGGGGAACACCCTCGACTTCCGCCGGGCCGAGGTGGTCCGCATGACGCTGGACTCGCTGCGGTACTGGGCGGACGTCGTGGGCGTCGACGGCTTCCGGTTCGACCTGGCGGTGACGCTCGGGCGCGACGCCGGCGGCTTCTCCCCGGACCACCCCGCGCTCGTGGCGATGGCCGTCGAGCCSKCGCTGCACGGGCTCAAGCTCATCGCGGAGCCCTGGGACGTCGGCCCCGGCGGCTGGCGCACCGGGCAGTTCCCGATCCCGTTCGCCGAGTGGAACGACCGGTTCCGCAACGCCTCCCGCTCGTTCTGGCTGGGCGACCCCGGACGCGCGGCGCACGGCCTGCCCGGCCACCGCGTGCGCGACCTGGCCACGCGTCTGGCGGGGTCCGTCGACCTGTTCGGGCACAGCGACCCGCCGCTGGTCCGCGGGCCCGGCACGTCCGTCAACTACGTCACCGCGCACGACGGCTTCACGCTCGCGGACCTGGTCGCGTACGAGCACAAGCACAACGCGGCCAACGGCGAGCAGAACCGCGACGGCAGCGACGACAACCGGTCCTGGAACCACGGCGTCGAGGGGCCGGTGGAGCCGCACTCCCCGGCCGTCGACCTCGTGCCGCTGCGGCGCCGCTCGATCCGCAACCTGCTGGCGACCCTGGTGCTCGCCGCCGGCACGCCGATGATCACCGCCGGCGACGAGATGGGCCGCACGCAGCGCGGCAACAACAACGCGTACTGCCAGGACGACGAGACGTCGTGGGTGCGCTGGGACCTGTCGCCGTGGCGCAAGGACCTGCTGGCCACGGCGCGGTGGCTGCTCCTGCTGCGTCGCGAGCACCCCGCCCTGCGCACCGAGCGGTTCTACTCGGGCCGGCCGTACGTGCCCGGCAAGCGCCCGGACCTCGCCTGGTTCGACGCGCTGGGCATGGCGTTCGACCACGACCGGTGGCACGACCCGTCGATCCGGACGCTGCAGATGGTCCGGACCGCTCCGCCGCCGGAGCGCGACACCGTGCTGCTGGTCATCAACGGCTCGCTCGACGCCGTCCACCTCATCCTGGCCGACGACCACGGCGGCCGGTGGCGCCTGGCGTGGGACTCCGTGTGGGAGAACCCGGCCGAGGAGCGCGCCGCGGCGATCGAGGGCGGCCTGCACGCCGAGCCGGGCGAGGCGACGGTCGTCGAGGCGCTGAGCATGCGGGTCTACGTGCTGGCCTGAGCCGTGCTGGCCTGAGCCGTGCTGGCCTGAGCCCCRTTGCGGCTGGGTCGGACCATCGCGGTCGGACCCGGCTCGTCGAAGCCGTAGTCGCGGTACAGGCCGTGGGCGTCGCGCGTGAACAGGGTCCAGCGGAACGACGCGCCCGGGCCGTCGTCGATCATCGCGGTCAGCAGCCGTCGGCCCAGGCCGTCCCCGCGGTGGCCGGCGTCGACGATCACGTCGGCCAGGTAGGCGAAGTCGACGCCGTCGGACACCGCCCGCGCGAACCCGACCTGCTGGCCCGTGGCCTCGACGTAGACGCCGACCACGCGCCAGGCGCTGTCGAGCTGCCGCTCGAGGTCGTCCCGGCTGCGCCACCGGCCCCAGTACGCCTCGGTGGACAGCAGCCGCCAGACCGCGTCGCGGTCCAGCCGGTCCCGGGAGTCGCTCAGCTCATACGTCACGACACGGATCGTAGAGTTCTGGACACGCGTCCAAACGCGTACCGTACGGGCCATGACGCACTCCGATGTCGTGGTCGTCGGCGCAGGCCTGGCCGGCCTGGTCGCCACCGCCGAGCTGGTCGCCTCCGGGCGCCGGGTCACGCTGCTCGACGCCGAGCCCGCCGCGAGCCTGGGCGGCCAGGCGTTCTGGTCGTTCGGCGGCCTCTTCCTCGTCGACACCCCTGAGCAGCGCCGCCTCGGCGTCAAGGACTCCGCGGAGCTCGCGCTCGCCGACTGGCTGGGCTCGGCCGACTTCGCCGACGACGGGTCCGACCGCTGGGGCCGCGCGTGGGCCGAGGGCTTCGTCGACTTCGCCGCCGGGGACATGCGGTCGTGGCTGCACGCGAAGGGTGTGCGCTGGTTCCCGCTGGTGCAGTGGCCCGAGCGCGGCGGCTACCTCGCCGACGGGCACGGCAACTCGGTCCCGCGCTTCCACGTCACGTGGGGCACCGGGCCGGGCATCCTCGAACCGTTCGTCCGGACGCTGCTCGACGCGCGCCGCGACGGGCTGGTCGACGTCCGCTTCCGGCACCGGGTGACCGACCTGGTGACCACCGACGGCCGGGTCACGGGCGTGCGCGGCGACGTGCTGGCCCCCGACGAGGCCGAGCGGGCCGTGCCGAGCTCGCGCGAGGTCGTCGCGCCGTTCGAGCTCACCGCGAGCGCGGTCGTCGTGGCCACCGGCGGCATCGGCGCCAACCACGACCTCGTGCGCGCCACGTGGCCCGCGTCCGCCGGCCGCCTGCCCCAGCGCATGCTCTCCGGCGTCCCGGACCACGTCGACGGCTCGGGCATCGCCGCCGCGAAGACGGCCGGCGCCGCGGTCGTCCACGAGGACCGCATGTGGCACTACCCCGAGGGCATCACCAACCACTCGCCGGTGTGGTCGCAGCACGGCATCCGGATCCTGCCCGGGCCCAGCAGCCTGTGGCTCGACGCCGACGGCCACCGGCTGCCCGTCCCGCTGTTCCCCGGCTTCGACTCCCTCGGCGCGCTCCAGCACATCACCGCGCGCGGCGACGACCACTCGTGGTTCGTGCTCGACAAGACGATCCTCGGCTCCGAGTTCGCGCTGTCCGGCTCGGAGCAGAACCCGGACCTGACCGGCAAGGACATGAAGCTGCTGCTGGAGCGGGTCAAGCCCGGCGCGGTCGGACCGGTCGAGGCGTTCGCGGAGAAGTCCGACGAGTTCCTCTGGGCCGATACCCCGGCCGAGCTGGCCGCCAAGATGAACGCGCTGTCCGGCACCGACCGCATCGACGCGGACGCGCTGGAGCGCACGATCGTCGCCCGGGACCGGCAGGTGGAGACCGGCCTGGGCAAGGACCTGCAGGTGGTGGCCACCGCGATGGCCCGGCGGTACATCGTCGACAAGCTGATCCGGGTGGCCAAGCCGCACCGCCTGCTCGACCCGGAGCACGGGCCCCTGCTCGCGGTCCGGCTCTCGGTCCTCACGCGCAAGACCCTCGGTGGCCTGCACACCGACCTCGAGGGCCGCGTGCTGCGTCCCGACGGCCAGGTGCTGCCGGGCCTGTGGGCGGTCGGCGAGGCCTCCGGGTTCGGCGGCGGCGGGGTGCACGGTCACCGCGCGCTGGAGGGGACGTTCCTGGGCGGCTGCCTGTTCACGGGCCGGACGGTGGGCCGGGCGCTGGGGGCGTAGGCCGGCACGGACGTGGCCGCACCGGCCACGTCCGAACGGCGCGCTCCGGATGCCTCCCACCTGGACCTACGGATAGGTTCGGGACGTGACACCTCCCTCCGTGCCGCTCGGCACCTCCGTCGGGCGCATCCCGATCGTGGACGTCTCCCCCGTCGCCGAAGCCGGGCGGTTCCCGGCCAAGGCCGTGGTGGGCGAAGCGGTACCCGTGCGGGCGACGGTCTTCCGCGAGGGGCACGACGCCGTGGCGGCCACCGCCGTCCTCACGGACCCGTCCGGCGTGGACCGCGCGAGCGCCCGGATGGTGGACATCGCCCCCGGTCTGGACCGCTTCGAGGCGCGCCTGGTTCCGACGAGCGTCGGGGACTGGACGTTCCGCGTCGAGGGCTGGTCGGACCCGTACGGCACGTGGGCGCACGACGCCGAGATCAAGGTCGAGGCCGGCGTGGACGTCGAGCTCATGCTCACCGAGGGCGCGCTGCTGCTGGAGCGGGCCGCGGGCCGCACGGGCACGAAGGCGATGCACAGCACCGGGGCCCAGGTGCTGCTCGACGCCGCCGCGGCGCTGCGCGACGTGCACCGCAGCCCGCACGAGCGGCTCGGGGCCGGGCTGTCGGCCGCGGTCCACTCGGCGCTCGCGGAGACGCCGCTGCGCGACGCGGTGACCCGCTCCGCGCAGTACCCGCTGACCGTGGACCGACCGCTCGCCCTCGCCGGCGCCTGGTACGAGATCTTCCCCCGCTCGCAGGGGGCGCGGTACGACCCCGAGGTCGGGGCCTGGGTGTCGGGGACGCTGCGGACCGCGGCGCTCGACCTCCCGCGGATCGCGGGGATGGGCTTCGACGTCGTCTACCTGACCCCGGTGCACCCGATCGGCGCCACGCACCGCAAGGGTCGCAACAACTCGCTCTACTCCGACCAGGGAGACCCGGGCTCACCGTACGCGATCGGCTCGCCCGCGGGCGGCCACGACGCGATCGAGCCCACGCTGGGCACGTTCGACGACTTCGACCGCTTCGTCGCCGCGTCCCGCGCGCTCGGCATGGAGGTCGCGATCGACATCGCGCTGCAGTGCTCGCCCGACCACCCCTGGGTCACGGCGCACCCGGAGTGGTTCACCACGCGGGCGGACGGCACCATCGCGTACGCGGAGAACCCGCCGAAGAAGTACCAGGACATCTACCCCCTGAACTTCGACAACGACCCCGAGGGCATCTACACCGAGATCCGACGGGTCCTGCAGGTGTGGATCGACCACGGCGTGACGCTGTTCCGCGTCGACAACCCGCACACCAAGCCGCTCGACTTCTGGGCGCGGATCCTCGAGTCCGTGCGGGCCGACCACCCCGACGTCATCTTCCTGTCCGAGGCGTTCACGCGGCCGGCGATGATGCAGACCCTGGCCAAGATCGGGTTCCACCAGTCGTACACGTACTTCACCTGGCGCAACACGAAGGACGAGATCACCGAGTACCTGGCCGAGGTCTCGGGTGATCAGGGCGCGTGGATGCGGCCCGCCTTCTGGCCGACGACGCACGACATCCTGCCCCCGTACCTGCAGGCCACGGGCGTGCGGGGCTTCGCGGTCCGGGCCGTGCTCGCCGCGCTCGGGGCTCCCACGTGGGGCATCTACTCGGGCTACGAGCTGGTCGAGGACGTGCCCCGCCCGGGCGTCGACGAGCAGATCGACAACGAGAAGTACGAGTTCAAGCCGCGCGACTGGTCCAAGGCCGACGCCATCGGCATCAACCTGCTACTGGGGCGGCTGAACGAGCTGCGCCACGCGCACCCGGCCCTGCAGCAGCTGCGCAACCTGCGGGTCCTGCCGACGTCGGACGACGCCCTGGTCGCGTTCTCGAAGCACCTCGACGCCGAGCACTCCCCCACGGGACGCGCCGACACCATCGTCGTCATCGTCAACCTCGACCCGTGGAACACCCGCGAGGGCTCGGTCCAGCTGGACCTGCACGCGCTGGGCCTCGACCCGGGCCGGCCGGTGGTCGCGCACGACGTCCTGTCGGAGGAGACGTACGAGTGGGGGCCGTCGGTCTACGTCCGGCTCGACCCGATGATCCGCGCCGCGCACGTGGTGCACCTGGTCGCGCCGTGACCACGCCGGACACCCCCGTGGGCCGGCACGCCCGCGAGCCGGCGCCAACCACGGCGCAGATCGTGCTGCCGGGCCGCCGACACCCGGCCCTGCCCCACCCGGCGCCGGAGGCCGGCGGCCTGGTGGCGGACCCCGAGTGGTACCGGACCGCGGTGTTCTACGAGGTCATGCTCCGCACGTTCTCCGACTCCTCGGGCCAGGGCAGCGGTGACCTGCGCGGCCTCATCGACCGGCTCGACTACCTGCAGTGGCTCGGCATCGACTGTCTGTGGCTACCGCCGTTCTACCCGAGCCCCCTGCGCGACGGCGGGTACGACGTCGCCGACTACACCGCGATCGCCGGTCAGTACGGCACCATGGCCGACTTCACCGAGCTGATCGAGCAGGTGCACGCGCGCGGCATGCGGATCGTCGTCGACCTGGTGATGAACCACACCAGCGACCAGCACCCGTGGTTCCAGGCGTCGCGCTCGGACCCGGAGGGCCCCTACGGGGACTTCTACGTGTGGAGCGACGACAACACGAAGTACCAGGACGCGCGCATCATCTTCGTCGACACCGAGACGTCCAACTGGACCTTCGACCCCGTCCGGCGGCAGTTCTTCTGGCACCGGTTCTTYGGCCACCAGCCGGACCTCAACTTCGACAACCCGCGCGTGGTCGAGGCGATGCTCGACGTGGGCCGGTTCTGGCTGGGCATCGGCGTGGACGGCTTCCGCCTCGACGCCGTGCCGTACCTGTTCGAGGCCGAGGGCACCAACTGCGAGAACCTGCCGGAGACGCACGCGTTCCTGCGCAAGGTCCGCAGGATGATCGACGACGAGTTCCCCGGCCGGATCATGCTGGCGGAGGCCAACCAGTGGCCCGAGGACGTCGTGCACTACTTCGGCACCGAGGAGGAGCCGGAGTGCCACATGTGCTTCCACTTCCCGGTGATGCCGCGCATCTACTACTCGATCCGCGACCAGCGGGCCACGCAGATCGTCGACATCCTGGCCGACACGCCGCCGATCCCGAACAACGGCGCCCAGTGGAGCACGTTCCTGCGCAACCACGACGAGCTCACGCTCGAGATGGTCTCCACCGAGGAGCGCGCGTCGATGTACGGCTGGTACGCGCCCGACTCGCGCATGCGTGCCAACGTCGGGATCCGGCGCCGGCTGGCCCCGCTGCTGGACAACTCGCGCAAGGAGATCGAGCTCGCGCACGCGCTCCTGCTGAGCCTGCCGGGCAGCCCCTGCCTGTACTACGGCGACGAGATCGGCATGGGCGACAACATCTGGCTGCCCGACCGCGACGCGGTGCGCACGCCGATGCAGTGGACCCCGGACCGCAACGCCGGGTTCTCCACCGCCGACCCCGGCAAGCTCTACCTCCCGCTGGTCCAGTCGCTGGTGCACCACTACAGCCACACCAACGTCGAGGCGCAGCTGGCGCAGCCCACGTCGCTGCTGCACTGGGTGCACGGCATGCTCGCCGTCCGCCGGCAGCACCCCGCCCTGGGTGCGGGCGGCTTCGAGGTCCTGCCGTCCGACAACGACTCGGTGCTCGCGTTCTGCCGGCACACCGCGGACGAGACGATCCTGGTGGTGGCGAACATGGCCTCGACCGCCCGCGCCGCCACGATCACGCTCTCCGACCGAGCGGGCTGGGCTGCTCACGACGTGTTCGGCGGGGCGGACTTCCCGCCGGTCCGCGCCGACGGCTCCGCGTCGTTCACCCTCGGGTCGCGCGACTTCTACTGGCTGGAGCTGACTGCGCCGTGAGCCTGACCGCCCGCACGTCACCCGACGACGCGCGCCTGCTCGACGTGGTGCGCGAGTGGCTGCCGACCCGGCGCTGGTTCCCGGCCAAGGGACAGTCGACCGTCCTGTCGGCCGTCGCCTCCGTGGACCTCGCGCCCGAGGTCGTCGTGCTGCTGGTGCGGGCGCGGGCCGGCTCGATCGACGCCGTGCTGCAGGTGCCGCTGGTGCTCGTGGACGGCGACGTCGAGGGGGCGATCGGTGTCCTCGACGGTCGCGCCGTCGTCGACGGGGCCGACCACCCGGCGTTCCTGCGCGCGTGGCTCGCGGCCGCCGACGGCCCGGGCGCGGACGTCGACCTGTCCGCCGCCCGCGTGGTCTCCGGTGAGCAGTCCAACACCTCCGTGATCCTGCCGGGCGCCCGACCGGGCATCCTCAAGGTGCTGCGTGCCGTCGCCCCTGGCGAGAACCCCGACGTCGACGTCCCACGTCACCTGGTCGACGTGGGCTGGCAGCACGTKCCCGCGCCGCTGGCCTGGCTGCAGGCGGAGTGGCCCGGGCACGACGGCGAGCCGGTCACCGGCTACCTCGGCGTGCTCAGCGCGTTCGTGGACGCCGCCGAGGACGGCTTCGAGCTGGCGTGCGCGTACGCGGGGCGCGGCGAGCCGTTCGCGCCGCTCGCCGAGACGCTGGGCTCCATCACCGCGACGATGCACGACGCCCTCGTCCGCGCGTACGGCGTCGACCCCGCCGGCGAGGGGCCCGAGGAGGTCGCGCGCGCCGTCGCCGCCCGGTTCTCGTGGGCGCTGTCGGCGGTCCCGGCCCTGGTGCGCTTCGCCGACGGGGTCGCGGCCGTCGTCGCCGAGGTGCGCAGCCTGTCGTCGGCCCCGCCGCGCCAGCGCGTGCACGGCGACCTGCACCTCGGTCAGGTGCTCCGCTCGCACGAGACCTGGTTCATCATGGACTTCGAGGGCGAGCCCCTCGCTCCCCTCGCCCAGCGCACCCGGCCCGACCTGGCGCTGCGCGACGTCGCCGGCCTCCTGCGCTCGATCGACTACGCCGCGGCCGTCGGAGGACTGTCGGGGGCCGACGCCGACGCGTGGACGGGTGCCGCGCGCGCCGGGCTGCTCGCGGGGTACGGCACGACGGCCGACCCCGGCGCGGCCACCCTGCTGCGGGCGCTCGAGCTGGACAAGACCCTGTACGAGGCCGTCTACGAGTCGCGGAACCGACCGTCATGGCTACCCATCCCGATCGCCGGGCTGGAGCGCCTGGCGGGCTGATCAGGCCCCGGCGGTCACCTCGAGCGGCAGCTCCAGCGGCATCCGCACGCCCGCCTGCCGGGGCGCGAGCTCGCTCTGCAGCACCAGTGCCGCGGCACCGACGGCAGCGGCCTCGGGGGCGTTGGACGAGATGGTGACCCGCACGGCGTGGCTGCCGCGCGCGAAGAACGACTGCCCCAGGCGGCGCTCGATCTCCGGCAGGTACAGCGAGCCCGCGAGCGCGAACGCGGGCCCGGTGAGGATCACCAGCTCGAGGTCGAGCACGTTGGCCAGCGTCTGCGCGGCGACCCCGAGGTACCGCGCCGACCGCTGCAGCAGCTCCATGGGCAGGGCCTCGCCCCGGCTGGCGGAGCGGGCCAGCGACCCGAAGTTCTCGGCGACGTTGCGGCCCGCCAGCTCGAGCCCGGCGTCGCGSGCGGCGGCGACGACCGCGGCGGGGCCGGCCAGCGCCTCGACGCACCCGACGCTGCCGCACCAGCACCGCGGCCCGTCGAGGTCCACGCAGATGTGGCCGACCTCGCCGGCGTTGGAGCTGGAGCCGCGGTAGACCGTGCCGTCGACGATGATCCCGGCGCCGATGCCGGTGCCCATGTAGAGCGCGGCGAAGGCGGAGCCGGTCGCGATCCCGCCGGACCAGTACTCCCCGATGGCCGCGGCGGTCGCGTCGTTGTCCAGCAGGACGGGCAGCCCGATGGCGCCCTCGAGGGCCTCGGCGAGCGGGAACTCGGCCCACGCCTCCATCACGGGCGGCGTCAGCGTCATGCCGGTGGACGAGGAGATCGGCCCGGGCGAGACCACGCCGAGGCCCAGGATCCGGGTGGCGTCGACGCCGACGCGCGTGATGGTGGTGCGGACCTCCGCGGCGATGCGGGCGACCACCTCGCGCGGGTCGTCGGACCCGGCACCGGGCCGGCGCCACCGGGCGACGATCGCGCCGCCCAGGTTGGCGATGACGTACGTGATCCCGGCGTGGTCCAGGTGCACGCCGATGGCGTAGCGCGCCGAGGGGTCCAGCTGCAGGAGCATCCGGGGCTTGCCGCCGGTCGACTCCGCGCGGCCGACCTCGACCACGAGGCCGTCGTCGATGAGCCGGCGCACGACCGTGGAGATGGTGGCGCCGGTCAGCCCGGTCGCCCGCGTGAGCTCGACGCGGCTGATCGTGCCCGCGGCCCGGATGAGGTCGAGGATCGCCGACCGGCTGCTCGCGTGCGCGGCGCCGAGACCAGGCTGCGAGCCGCTCACACGTCCTCCTCCGTGGGGTGTCCCCCTCGTCGCACACCATAACGATCCGGGAACGGCAACGGACTCCCGAGACACGCCCGTTGACTTACTTTGTTCACTTGCCTAAGAATGCCACACGGGAGCACGGCTTCCCACCCCCGGGTGGCCCTGCCTCATCAGACCCTGGTCGGCACGCGGAGGTGCCGGCACGACGAGAGGATCAACGATGTTCCCTCAGAAGCGACGGACCCGTCTCGTGGCGGTCGCGGCCGCGAGCTCGCTGCTCGCCCTCACGGCCGCCTGCTCGGGCGGCGGGAGCGGCGGCGACGCCAACGACGACGGCACCCCCTCGGGCACGCTCAACGTCCTGACCTGGCGCACCGACCTGGTCGAGGACGGCACGTTCGACACGTACGTCGAGGAGTTCAAGAAGAAGTACCCCGAGGTCACCGACGTCAAGGTCGAGGGCGTCAAGGACTACGAGGGCACCGTCAAGACCCGGATGAACACCGACGACTACGGCGACGTCCTCGCCATCCCGGGCTCGGTCACCCCCGACCAKTTCGGCGACTTCTTCGAGCCGCTCGGCGACCTGGCGGAGATGCAGAAGGAGTACAACTGGCTCAACGACAAGTCCTTCGAGGGCAAGTCGTACGGCATCCCCGTCGTCGGCAACGTCCAGGGGATCCTCTACAACAAGCGCGTGTGGGACGAGGCCGGCGTCACCGAGTTCCCGACCACCCCGCAGGAGTTCCTCGACGACCTGCAGGCCATCAAGGACAAGGGCGTCGCCAAGGTCGCCCCGCTCTACACCAACTACAAGGACGGCTGGACGCTCTCGCAGTGGGACGGCTGGCGCGGGGCGGTGACCGCGGACCCGGACGCCCTCAACAAGATGGCGCAGACGGACACCCCGTGGACCGACGACTCCGACTACGGAGTCATCGACGGCACCATCTTCGACGCCGTCGCCGAGGGCCTCACCGAGGCCGACCCGACCACCACGGACTGGGAGGGCTCCAAGCGCCAGATCGGCGTCGGCGACATCGCCACGATGGTCCTCGGGTCGTGGGCGATCCCGCAGATGGCGGCCGCCGCCGAGGCCGCGGGCGCCGACCCCACCGACATCGCGTACATGCCCACCCCGGTGCAGGTCGACGGCAAGTTCCACACGGTGGCTGGCGGTGACTACAACCTCGGCATCAACGTGCACTCGAAGAACAAGGCGACCGCGCGCGCGTGGATCGACTGGTTCAACCACGACTCGGGCTACTCGGAGTCGCAGGTCGGCCTCTCACCCCTCGCCGACGGCCCGGTCCCCGACGCCCTCAAGAGCTTCATGGACAGTGTCGAGCTCATCACCATGAACCCGGCCCCCGAGGGCAAGGAGTCGCTGTTCGCGGACATCGACACCGCGTCGGGCATCGTCACCACGGACCCGAAGTACCGCCTCCAGATCATCGACGACGCTCGCTCCGGTGACCGCACCAAGGAGCAGATCTTCGACGACCTGAACTCCAAGTGGGCCAAGGGACGCGCCGACGCCGGCGCCTGAGCTCACCGCACCATGACGACCTCATCCTCCAGCTACGCCAGCCGGGCCACGGCCGTAGCGACGGAGCCCGAGCTGGCCCGCCCCACCCGGAAGGTT